>DAOUEE010000204.1:0-20998 GCA_034430695.1 Anaerolineales bacterium
TTGTTCACATCCATGCTCGCCTCCTGTGTTTTCCTCAACGGCAACGTCTATATATATCCTATCCGATCTCCGCATTCACTTCGCTAACTCGGATTTCATCTTTCCGTTACCCGAAAGCGTAAACCACAGTACATTGATTCAAGACACACAGGGAAAAACAAGTCTGAAAACTGGAGAATTGTATACGATGACTTCGAAATACCCAGGCCACGCCGTATTATGGGACATGGACGGCGTGTTGGTCAATACGGGCGAACTGCATTACCGCTCCTGGAAACTCGCATTGGATGAGGCTGGAGAATCCTTCTCACGAAAGCAGTTCACCGCGACCTTCGGGATGAACAACGCGGGAATATTGGAAACCGTCTTCGGGGAAGACCTGACTCCCGACCTTTACGAGAGAATCAGCAATCGAAAGGAAACTTCGTTTCGCGAGATGGTCAAAGGGAACGCCGAACTCTTGCCGGGCGCCGACACTTTGCTCGAAAAATTAAAGACACTGGGCATGAAGCAGGCCATCGCCTCTTCTGCTCCGCAAGAGAACATCGATGTATTGGTCGGAGAATTGAAAATTGGTGGATATTTCGATGCACTGGTATCAGGAACGGGCATGCCCGGTAAACCCGATCCGGCGGTCTTTCTCCTCGCGGCGCGTAAGTTGGAGGTAAAACCGGACGACTGCATCGTGATCGAGGACGCCATCGCCGGCGTGGAAGGGGCACGCAGGGCGGGGATGAAATGCATCGCCGTGACGACCACCAACTCGGCCGAGGCATTGGCGCAAGCGGATTACGTCGTTGAGAGTCTGACCCTCGTCGATGAGCAAATGATATCAGCCCTACTGGATTCTTAAACCCCCAATCGATCCGATCGAGGCCGCTGGCAAGTGCGTGCCTGGACTTTTCCGACGTTAGATCGAGATCCCTACGGCGTCCGGAAAAACTGCCCATCCTACACCTGCCGGGTGCAGGGCCCCCTTCCAATAGAGCGTTCGTTCCCACCGGTAGTACCACGGCACCCTTGTTCGCCGTCCGGAAAGCGAATACAATACCGCGGATTATTTGGTTATTTTTGAAATATTGGTATTTTCTATTGGTATGGATATGAAACTGACCCGACGCCAAACAGATTTCATCGATAAACTCCTCGAACTCTATCGAGAATCGGCCAACCCCATTCACTATTCGGAGATCGCCAGCAAGCTGGGCGTAAGTGACATTACGGCCTACGATATGCTGCGTCTTCTGGAAGAAAAAGGCCTCGCCACTTCGCATTACGAACTGCCCGATAAAAAAGCCGGACCCGGCCGATCAAAAATCACGTTCGCGCCAACGACGCTCGCCCATCATCTCATGGACGATCTGGTAGGTGACGCACAGGGCGCGGCGGGTTGGGAAGCGGTTAAAGAACGCGCCCTGGCGAAACTCAAAGAAAGCAACGTCGAAGTTGAAGAACTCGTCCAGGAGGTCTTGGCGCGCGTGCCGCCGGAAGGTCGCGGCCCGCTGCATCACTGTGTTGAGATCATGACCATCATATCGCTGCGGCTGCGCCGCAGTTCGGGACGCAGTTTGCTGCTCGAGTTCCTGCCGGACATTCTCCCTTCTGCAGACGAAGCCAGCAGAGCGAATCTCAACCTGTTGGGCGGCTTCGCATTGGGCATCCTGGTCTGCGAAAACAGCGACGATCCGGTCTGGAACCGGGAGTTGCTGGAACACGTCAAACGCTATCAAGCCAACGTCATCGAGATGAACGCAAAGGATCACAGAAAATTGGCTTTGCACCTGCTGCGGGTCTTCGATTCGCTCAAGGGTTTCGCATGAAGAGCTCGAAGGACGATTCATACTTCGGAAACGGTGCTGCAATCACAGCACCGCAGGATAAACGAAACTGGAATCATAAATTCTGCCGCCTTGGCATTGACGAAAAGGAGTAAGTTAACCGTGCTTGAATCACTGATCGACCGCATCACCCGCGCCTCACTACGCTTCAAGTGGGTCGTGATCACCCTGTCCATCCTCGTTTTGAGTGGAGGGGTACTGGCCGTCACACAGCTCAATCAAGAGCTGCTACCCAAGATCGAATTCCCGCAATCGATCGTGTTCACGATGAATCCCGGGGCCGACCCCGAGCAGATGGTAGATGATGTAACCATCCCCATCGAGCAAGCGGTGAAAGACATCGACGGCGTCGTCAACATCGAATCGACGACCACGAACGGCGTTTCCGTCGTCATCATCTACAACGAGTTTGGCATCGATATCGAGTCCGCACGCCAGGAAATCCTGCAACGCGTGCAGGCCTTGAATTACCCTGAAGGCACGCAGCCCCCGGAACTGCTGACTTTCAGCATGTCCGATCTGCCGCTGGCGGCGATGAGCGTTTCTTCCGAGACGCTTTCCCTCACCGAACTGAAAGCGTTCATCGAAGCCGAAATTGTCCCGGATCTTGAGAAAATCGACGGCGTGGCCGACGTCCAGGTCAGCGGCGGCCAGGAGCTGCCCTCCCCGGAAGAAATGGCCGCAGAATCCGCCGCCCCGAGCGAGGCCGATACGGACAATGAACTGCCGGAGATCTGGCAAACCGCCGGGCAGATGCAGGGCATTCCCTTGAACGTCCCCTCCGATGTCACACCGCAGATCATCCAGGGCGTCGTCGGCATGGCCCCGCAGCTGCTGGATGCGTTGACTCCGGATAATCTACGCGCCTTCTCTCCCGAAGTGCTCGCCTGGCTGCCCGCCAGCTACATCGAAACGCTCGATCCCGCTCTGCGGGAAGAACTCGACCAACTGGCACAGCCTGCCGGCGGCCTGGGCGCTCTAGCCGGCGGCGGGGGAGAACTCGCCGCTGCGGAGCCGCCTCCACTCTCCGGCTTGTGGGTCGAATCGGCAGGAGAATCCAGCGCAGCCGGCATGCCGACCTTCGAAACAGCCGCAGATCTCATGGAAAGCGGATTCGCCAACAGCGCCAGCGATCTGCTGAACATGCTGCTGCAGAGCGGTCTTCCCCAGGCAGCGCAGCTCATCGCCGACCTGACGCCGGATGTCGTTCTCTGGCTGGCCGAAAACGAAGACGGCTTTCTCGAAAATCTCAGCCCCGACGTTCTGCTGCTGCTTTCCCCCGAGGTGGTCGCCGCGCTCCCGGGCGATTTCCTGGCCGGTCTGGACCCCGACCTGCGGGCGGAGATGACCTCCGCTGCAGGGGGAAGCGCACAGACTTTCCTTCCCACGGAAACCATCAACCGCCTCGATGGCGTCCCCAGCCTGACCCTGCTGATCTACAAGGACAGCGAAGCGAACACGGTCTCCGTGTCGCATGCTGTTTTCGATGCGCTGGATGCCCTCGAAGCTGAAAACGAAGGCCTGCGCTTCGAAGTCGCCTTCGAACAGTCGTCCTTCATCGAAGAATCCATCAGCGGCGTCGCCCGGGAGGGCGGCCTGGGGGCGGTCTTCGCCGTGCTCGTGATCCTCATCTTCCTCAGCGGCTTCGTGCGCGGCAAGTACCGGCTTTCCTGGCAGAGCACCATGGTCACGGCCGTCAGCATCCCGCTCTCCGTGTTCATGGCGTTCGCCCTGTTCAGATGGCTGCCGCCCGTCACCAACTTGGTGATCGAACCGCTCGTAGAAGCCACGAAGGACATCTCCGTGCTGGGCGCGATCGTCACAGTGCTCGCGCGCCTTTTCCCCACCAGCATGACGCTCAACATCATGACCCTTTCGGGCATGACGGTGGCCATCGGGCGCGTGGTGGACGACTCGATCGTCGTGCTGGAGAACATCTACCGCCACATCCAACGCGGCGATGACATGAAGATATCGGTGTTGAAAGGCACGCGCGACGTGGCGATCGCCATCCTCGCCTCGACTGCGACGACCGTTGTCGTCTTCCTGCCCATCGGATTGTTGGGCGGCATCGTGGGCGAATTCTTCCTGCCCTTCGGCATCAGCGTCACCTACGCCCTGCTTTCCAGCTTCCTGGTGGCCGTAACCATCGTCCCCACCCTGGCGTTCCTGTTCATCCGCAAGGAGCAGCTGCCGGAAGGACGTGAGACCAAGCTTCAGACTTGGTACACACCCATCCTGCGCTGGGCGTTGAGCCACCGTGCCATCACGTTGATCACCGCCCTGGTGCTCTTTCTCGGCAGCATGGCCCTCCTGGTCCAGCGGCCGCGCGCCTTCCTGCCCGAGATGGGCGAACCGCAGATCACGATCCAGGTCGACCTGCCCAACGGCATCACCATGGCCGAGACCGACGCCAGCGTAGCCGAGTTCGAATCGGAACTCAGCGGCGTCGAAGGTCTCGGGGTCATCATGACCCAGGTGGGTACGAGCGGCGGTCTTGAATCCCATCTCTTCGGGACGGGTATCGACCAGGGTGCCGCCAACATCGACGTCGGAATCGAGGAAAGTGAGGACATCGATGCCCTCACTGCGGACGTGCGTCGACTCGCTGAAGACCACTTCGGTCCCGATAACGTCACCGTGACCAGCGGCACGCTGACCAGCAGCGCCTTCGGGGGATTCTCCCTTGTCATTTCCGGCGATCAAGCCGACCTGGCGGCCTTCAACGACCGAGCCATCGCCGTCCTGGACGGGATCGACGGCCTGGCGAACGTCAGCAGCAATCTGGCCAATCAAGACTTGATCCTACGCGTCGACGGTGAACCGGCGGTCAGTTTCGCCGGAGAACTCGAGACGGAGGATTCGATGGGCGTGACGGCTGCCGCCAAGGCCGCCCTGGAAGAAGTGGCGCCGGCGGGGATCACGGTGAGTGAAGGATTCCAGACCGAGATGCAAACCGAGGGATTCGCGCAATCCGTAGGCGGCGTGATGATCTCCATCGTGGCCGTGTACCTGCTCATGGTGATCACCTTCCGCTCCTTCGTGCATCCGCTCACGATTCTCTTCAGCCTGCCTCTGGCCATCATCGGCGCCGCCCTGGCGCTGTGGATCACCGACCGCGTATTGGGGATTTCCGTGCTGGTAGGTTTGATGATGCTGGTGGGCATCGTGGTGACCAACGCCATCGTGCTCATCGACCGCGTGCAAACCAACCGCAAAGAACGCGGCATGAACACACAAGAAGCGCTGGTCGAAGCCGGCCGCACCCGGCTGCGTCCCATCCTGATGACCGCCATCGCCGCCATGCTGGCCCTGGTGCCGTTGGCGCTCGGTCTCACGGAGGGAGCCTTGATTGCGGCCGAACTGGCCACCGTGGTGATCGGCGGGCTGTTCACCTCAACGATGCTCACGCTGCTCGTCGTGCCGGTGATGTACAGTCTGCTGGATCCGCTTTCGCGAAACCATAAAAAAACGGAGGTGGCCGAAGCGGCAAAGTAAGTATTGCACAGCCGTCGCAAACTCCCGGGCTGAGGCTCGGGAGTTTCTATTTCTAAAATAAGGGTAGAAAACGTTACTGGCTATCGCTTTCTCCCAAGCAGACTGGAGCAGATCGTTGCTGCGTAATCTGTGATGTTCGAACTACTTGACAAAGCTTGACGAGTTGATACGATAACGCTATCTGGGGCATTCCCCATCCAGATTAAAGCTCGAGAAGAATTTCTTTGTTGAACTTCAACGAAGCAGGGCATTTCATGCTTATCCTGGGTTTCGGTTACAGAACGTTTGCACAATCCACGCCGGTATTCTTGGCTGTATGATATGCAGTATCGATAAGCCTTTCATGATGGTTATTGTGAAAGGGCCTTTTATGTCCATCAACTTTTGTATGACGATTTGATACGAACGCACATCACCGAAACATAAAAGAATGGGGGGAATGATGCCCACATTGCGCATGTATGCCCTAGGACGATTGCGAGTATTTTGGGATCAGATTCCGCTCGACTTTCCCACAAAGAGAACGCAAGACTTGCTCTGTTTTCTGCTGCTACACCTGGGCCAAACACTTGACCGAGACTTGGTGGCAGAACAACTCTGGCCGATGCGCGCCCCAGGCAAAGCAAGACGCTGCCTGTCTACGGCTTTGTGGCGGCTGCGCCAGGTTCTTGAACCTCTAGCCGGAAATGGATTCTTGCTTAGCGATCACGCTACACTGATGTTAAACCCGAATACGAACCACTGGTTCGACGTCGCTGTCTTCCAAGAACGAGCACTCACTGGTCTAGCCGAACCCGTTCCCGGCGCACAATCCAATCCGCAGTCGCTGGAGGAGGCACTCGAGTTGTATAAGGGCGACCTTCTCGAGGGGTCCCATGAAGATTGGTGCCTCGTAGAGCGAGAACGTCTGCGGCTCCTGCACCTTAGAGTACTCAAACGATTGCTGCGACTTGCCCGCTTGTCTGCTGCGTTCGACGCGGCTGTCTCTTATGGGCATATATTGCTGGCTTTGGATCCGTTGCAGGAAGACGTTCATCGAGAGCTGATGCGATGCTATACAGCCTCGGGACAGCGCCCACTGGCTCTGGAACAGTACCTTTGTTGTCAGAACACGCTGCGCCGAGAACTCGCCATCGATCCAATGCCTGAAACTCAACAGCTATACCAACGCATTCGAAACGGCCGGGGAACACATCCGCTCCCAGCATTTGGCGAAGATCGTCCCACATCTCTGGTAACGGCATTGAGTCAATTCAGGCAGGCTCTCGACGCCTTGGAATCGACTTGGCACGCTTTGCAGGCCGCTACATCGGAATTCCGGGAGACGAAAGACCCCACTTCTGCAAAGCACACCTGATTCACTCATCGATTAATCAGGACAACCACATCCCCTTTACTTTCTATGTTGATCCTCCCCTTCAACGTGAGCCGCGGACCCTGGGGTTGAGGTAACCGGTTTCACGAACCGTGTATCTCGACTCTTTCTTGTGACACTCCCGTGACGCGCTCGTGACATCGCCGTGACCGCAGGCTGGCATAACGGAGACGTTATTCGATTCGAGGCATTGAATGTCGTCATGCGCAAACGCGCCTGGTAGAGATCAGCATGAGTGAGCCAGACCCGGCGCACCGATCAACCGACGCGATCCCCCCGGAAGTGTTGGGGGAAGAGGACGCGGAGATGGAAGCTTTCTCATTCGTCGTTCGCGTCTATCGTCCGACCGAGTCTGATGGAACTGAATTCCGTGGCTGGGTCGAGCATGTCCAAAGCGAACAACGGACTCATTTCGTGGGATTGGATCGAGTGTTGGCGATCATCTCCGAACACATCGGCGTCCACTCCGCAAGACGCGATTCGAGAACTGATCGTCTATCGCTCCGGTTGTCGCGCCTTAAGAAATGGTTCGGCCGGCAATGGAAAGCACTCCAGGAGATATCTTCGTGGAAAAGAACGCAGAATTCGTGACCGACGAATCGATAGACGACGTTGGCGGCTGGCATCTACATGATCTGCTGTCCGCGCTGGTGCTGCTCGATCGCCTGCTCGGACGAGCGATCGAAAAAGCCCAGCGTGTACACGGTTCAGAGGCAGCGGGTGATCCCTTTCGAGGCCTCTACATCAGCCCCGAAGAGGCCACGCGCCTGCTGGCTCACGAACCGGGGGCACCGCTGCTCTACGCAGGAGTCTCGGGCGAACCAAAACCCGGCGTCGAATCCTTTGACTCGACGGACGAATCGCGTCTGGCGTGGCTGGCGCAGGCGTTCGGACTTTCTGCGTTCGATCTCGACCTGATTCTGATCGCCTTGGCCCCGGAACTCGATCGGCGCTACGAACGGCTGTTCGCCTTTCTGCAGGACGACGTCCGGCTTCGCCGTCCTACCGTCGACCTGGCCCTGAATCTGCTCTGCAGCGATGCGGTGGACAAACTCGAACGACGCATGCACTTCGACGCCGATGCCCCGCTCATTCACCAGGGCTTGATCCATTTGATTCCCGATGCCGAACCGGTCCAGTCCTCGCTGCTATCTCAGACGATCAAGCTGGACGAGCAAATCCTGCGTTACCTGCTGCATCAAGACGCGCTGGACGCGCGGCTGACTGCGTACTGCGAAGTTACCTTCCCCTCTGCTGCCTTGAACGAACTGCCGATCGCGGACACGATGAAGGAAAATCTGCCGATGCTCATCGAACGAGCCTGGGAAACAGATCAGCCATTGACGCTCTACTTCCGCGGGCAGGATGGCGCAGGAAAACGGCAGGCCGCCGCGGCGCTCGCAGCAGAAATCGGCAGCGCGCTGCTGGTAGTCGACCTGCCCCGGGCATACTCAACCTCCATCCCATTTGAACAAGCTTTGAAGCTCGCGCTGCGCTACGCCTGGCTCTACGATCTCATCCCCTACCTGGAGGGTGTCGATTTATTCAGCTCTGATGAAGACACCCACCCATCCGAGCGTCTGACCGAGGCGCTCGCATCCCAAACGGGCATCACTATTCTCGCAGGCAAACAGCCGTGGCGTGCGATCGGCTCGTATCCCCTCGGCGTCGTGAGCATTTCATTCAATGCGCTCACGTTCGCTCAACAGCGGGCGTGCTGGCAGAGCAACCTGGCCGAGTATGGCCTCGACCTCGATGAAGCCGATCTGAGCCTGCTGGCCTCGCGCTACCGCTTGCTGCCCGGCCAGATCGCCGAGGTGGTCGCCGTAGCAGTCGGTTCAACGGCTTCTCCGCCCACACTCGACGAGCTGCTCGCAGCGGCCCGGGCGCAGTGCGGCCACGACCTGGCACGGCTGACGCGCAGAATCGATCCAGTGTACACATGGGACGACATCGTGCTGCCCGAAGACACCATCGCCCAACTGCGTGAAATTTGCCAGCGCGTCAACCGGCGCCACCTCGTACTCGACGAGTGGGGATTCGAAGCCAGACTCTCCCTGGGCAAGGGAGTCACGGCGCTCTTCGCCGGACCTTCGGGCACCGGAAAAACCATGGCGGCCGAGATCGTCGCCGGCGAACTGGGACTCGACCTCTACAAGATCGATCTGGCGGGCGTAGTGAGTAAATACATCGGTGAAACGGAGCGGAATCTCGAGCGTATTTTCCGCGCCGCCCAGGACGGCGCCAACGCCGTGCTCTTCTTCGACGAAGCCGATGCGCTCTTCGGCAAGCGCTCCGAGGTGCGTGACTCTCACGATCGCTACGCCAACATCGAGATCAGTTATTTGCTGCAGAAGATGGAGGAATACGAAGGATTGGCCATCCTGGCCACCAACCTGATCCAGAACATGGATGCCGCCTTCATGCGCCGCCTGGCCTTCAGCGTACATTTCCCCTTCCCGGACGCCGAAAGCCGCCAGCGGATATGGAAGCGCATCTGGCCGTCCGAGACGCCGCTGACACAGGACGTCGATGCGGCCTCCCTGGCGCAGCGCTTCGAATTCAGCGGCGGCAACATCAAGAACGTGGCCCTGGCGGCGGCTTTCCTGGCCGCCGAGGACGGTAAAGTCGTGACCCTGGATCACGTCTTCCACGCCACGCGCCGGGAATACCAGAAGATGGGACAGTCGATGCCGGCGGTGGAAGACGGCGTTGAGGAAGCGATCTAATGGGGCAGTCTGCTAAGAAAGCTTCGAAGGAAAAGATGGGCGAAGGAAATTCGCCAAACGCACACGAGACACGAGTGCGACTTTCATCTCGAAATAGCATTCTGAAACAGCAGGCGGGAGTAACCAATCAAATCCTAAAACCAGATGGTGTGCCACCCATTGTCCAAGATGTGTTGCGATCGACAGGAAGACCGCTGGATTTTATAACACGCGCCTTCATGGAATCTCGTTTCAACCAGGATTTCAGCCAAGTGAGAATTCATGACAATCGCCAAGCAAGTGATTCGGCAAGCACCCTTAATGCGCTGGCATACACAGCAGGGCATCACATCGTTTTCCGGACTGGACACTACAAGCCGAATTCCTCTACAGGGAAAAGACTGTTATCTCATGAACTGGCACATGTCGCACAACATACCCACCATACGTCAAGAAATCCGCAGAGAATTGCTGACCGCGGCAGTGCCAGTGAGCGCAACGCCGAATCTGCAACCGCTTCCATCAGCTCCGGCGGCAGCGCACAAGTTGCACCAGTCGGAACCGCGCAGGTAGCGCTTTTCCGCGACACACGTCTTGATAAGTATCTTCTTTCCCTTCCTCAGATTGCAAAAAGGGCGCCGCAAGGAACAAGCCCGCATGAACTCGTTCGCAGAATCATCCTTCATTTCAGAGGCGTGAATTTACGGGACCCCGACAACCTGAGACCGGTATCTACTCTTGTGGCGCAGCACTTTCCCATTGATGTGTTTTCTTTGTTCTTGCAAAGAGTCGAGGCGGATGTCTCCGCAGCCAGGATGTCCCACAATGAGGCGCGTTATCAAAACACGATATTGAAATTACGTCAACTCAGTCGTAATCGTTTAGGAGGACCAGGTGGCCCGTTTCCACTAGCAGGGATGGTGGCGCATGGAACATCCCGTGGGGCCAGAATGTTATCAGCCAATGTTATTGAATTTGCCAGGGGTATCGCTCAAGGGATGCGGGAGGCGAAAGGCAGCGATAAGCTTCCAGAAAAATTCTTACAAAAGTATATGCAGTCATACACCATTGGTGTTGTCGGACCATCAGTATTCGCAACCGGTGCTCTGGTAGGGATTGGAAAAAACTTCTGGAAGACTTTAAAGGGGATCTGGGAACTGATTACCAATTTCTCCGGGATGATGAAAGAGTTTAAAAAGCTATTTAAAACGCTTATCGAAACGACTGGCGTTACCCGAATATTGGGACGAAAAATTGGCCTCGAGTGGCATGCAAAGCTTTGGAAGCTGGCTGATAATAGCGTTTTCAAGATCACTTACGAACTTGGAAAACTGATTGGCCCTACTATCGTATATGCGGTCTTATGGATTATTGGAATGTTTACAGGGATTGGAGCCGTTATATCGATTCCAGGGGCGATCGCACGATTAGCCAAATTCCTCATTACGATCATCCGGCGAATTCCAGTATTGTCTCGAATAGCTACGCGCATTGGCGGTTTCTTCGCGCGACGCATCTCACGAACCGCATCGCGGCTGGGAAGAAAAGCAAGCCATGTGAAGCGTGTCACCAAGAAGAGAATGCATCGACCAGACTGGTCTTCAAGAAAGCATTATGCTGAAAGAAGTGTGAAAAGACGCAGAAAGCCCATTCCGAGAAAGCCACCCGCCCCGAGGCCCACAGAATCGCTAGGCAGAGAAGGCGTGGGACGCGCTGCAGAAACCGCTCCAAAACTCAGTAGAAAGCTCGTCCATAGAAAGAGACGCAAGTCTTTGCCATGGGTTCAACAAAAACCGAGGCGACGTCATCCTGCTGGACGCGGAGTATCACTCGAGAGAAGACAGCAGCAGCCGGGTGTCAGGATACAGCCATATGCCCAGGCTAGACCCGAGAGATATTACTATGACCCCAGACCCGGAAAACCAGGTGGGGGATATTACGTTCGTAAGTCGCGTTTTAGAAAATCAAGGAGCCCACGAAAACGCACAGTAAACCGTCCGTTACTCCCACGTGGCAATGCTCCTACCCTTAGCACAGCAAGGTTTCGGAACTTCCAAGAACCATTGCGTGGTCAAGCTGCTGTACGCCAACAACAGATTTTAAACTTGGCCAAAAATGACCCAAAACTAGCGGGAAGACAGTTCCAACAACTAGTGGCGGAAGACTTAAAAGCAGTAGATGTCCAAGAAATGTTCCCGCGCCCCGGCAGAAGGCCAGATATCGGAGTCGGGCATGAAGTAACTCTTGAAGGAGCTAGCGGACCATTCAGCACAACCAAACTCGACCAATTTTGGCTTGACCTTAGGGACAGGGGACAAGTTTTATTGACTGTACCTAAGCTGTCAAAAGCTGCAGAATCACAACTTCTGCGGTTAGGGGCACAAGCAGAACAGTTATTCCAAAAGATGGTGATAATCATTATTCGAAGGACCCTTTAGTGATTTTACCGATAATCCTCGAGGCAATTGGCCTATGATCAACCACCTCAACAACACCCTCCGCATGCTGCTCAAGTCGCAGGTCACCAGCCTGCAGCCGGCGGCGAACGCCCAGTTCGGCTTCGTGCCGCCGGACACGGACTGGCGGGGTTACGTGCACACCCTGGCCCAGAAGGCGCTCAACGTCTACCTGATCGACGTGCGCGAGAACCGCAAGCTGCGTTCCAACGAGCGGCTGCAGACGGAGCAGAACGGCCTGTGGACGGAGGAACCGGCGCCCGATCGGGTGGACTGCCACTACCTGATCAGCGCCTGGAGTCCGGCGCATCCATTCAACGACCAGGCGCAGCAGGACGAGCACAAGCTGTTGAGCGAGGTACTGGCAATACTGCTGGAATACACGCCGCTCAAACCCTCCAGCGTACCGGGTCTCTCCCAGGCCGACGCCGGTAAACTCTACGGACTCGATCTGCCCACACAGGTAGCTCCAAGCGAGGGATTCCCCAAGCTGGCCGAATTCTGGGGCACGATGGGCAGCGGCAACCGCTGGAAGCCCAGCGTCTATCTGATCGTCACCCTGCCCGTCTTCCGTCCGATCCGCGAATTCGGCAGCATGGTCACCACCTGCATCACCCGCTACCCCATGAGCAAGGACGTGAGCAAAGCCGAAGTGTGGATCCAGATCGGCGGCCTCGTCCTGGACGAAACGGCAGCGACACCGACGCCCGTTTCCAGCGTGCCGGTGTCGCTGCTGGACGACGCCGGTCGGCAGCTTTACTCAACCGAATCGGACGAACTCGGCCGCTTCACTTTCGAAGGATTGCTCGCAGGAAATTACACGCTTCAGGCGCAGGCCCCGGGCTTCGCCTTATTCACACGCAGCGTCCAGGTCCCTTCACCCACGGGTGATTACGACCTGCACCTGACCTAGAAACGGTAAGGAGGTACGCATGGCTACCAAATACGCAACACCCGGTGTGTACATCGAGGAGGTGACCGGCCCCGGCGTGATCGCCGGTGTGGGCACCAGCACACCCGCTTTCATCGGGCCCGCCCTGCGCGGACCATTGAACGAACCCTATCCGATCACCAGCTTCGACGAGTTCATCGAGTACTACGGCGGCACGCGGGCCGGACGCGCCTGGCCCTACCTCTTCGTCGACAAGAAACCCTACTACATGGCTTTCGGTGTGGAGGGATTCTTCACCAACGGCGGCCAGGAGTGCTACATCGTGCGCGTGGGCACCGCCGTGCAGGCCAGCCTGGACGTGAAGAACGACGCCAACGAAGTCGCTTTCACCGTGCAGGCGCTGCAGGACGGCAAGGACGGCGACGAGATCACGGTCGAAAGCGAGCAGTACGTCGTGCAGGAAGCTGCGACGGGCAGCGCGGTACTCACAGCAGCCCCGACAGGTGCGGGAAAAATCGTCACCGTTGATGATCCCAACCAATTCCGGGAAGGCGACTTCGTCGCCAAGGCGGCAGGCGATCCTGGAAAAGAGATCGACAAGATTCAAGGCAGCACGTTGACGCTCAAGGCCGCAATCGCCGGTTTGGCAAGTGGTGACACGCTGCGGATTGCTGATGTACTAACTCCCACAAAATCAATACGCATGAACAGCACCGAAGGTCTTAACAGCGATGACACTGCACTTCTCTCCGGCGATGATGCCGACAATCCAGGTACGGCAATCAGCGAGCGAGTCACAATCAAGAGCGTGGATCCCACAACCAACCTTGTGACCTTGAAAAATGCGCCTACAAAAAAGTACAACATGCTCCCCGCCGCGGCGACCGCTTTATCGTTGACATCCATCCGCGTCTTGTCCACCGGGAAAGCCACCGTGATCGCAGGCAGTACGACGACCAGTACCTCCGGGACGGAGTACACCACCATCACCGTCAGCGCCGCTGACGCAGCCAAGTTCCGGCCCGGCGACGTCATCGATCACAACAACAAACTGGCCACGATCAGCTCCATGCAAAGCTCCGGGGCGAATTACGTCTTCACCCTGGATCGAAAGCTGGCCGTGCCGCCGGCGGCCAACGACGGCATCCGCATCGCCGACATCATCCCCGGACAGACGACATTCCGCGTCGAGGACGCCACCGGCCTGTACCCTGGCACTGTCGTGCTGCTGCAGGGCGATGACGCCAACAACACGGGCAACACGATCGAAGCATATCTCGTCGTCCAAAACGTGGATGGCGCAGGTTTCGTCACGCTCGAGTCGACGCCTAAAATTGCCAAGACCTTCAATCTAAAAGCGACCGTCGACGCGCCGATCCTCATTCCCCAGGAGTTCCGCCTGATCGTCACACCGCCGACCTCCACCACGAGCACGCTCACTGAGGAACGCTTCGAGAACCTGTCGCTCAATCCCTACCATCCGCGCTACGTCTTCAACACCGATTTGATCGAATCCAAGCTGGTCGCGCTGAAAAAACCGACGACGGCGCCCAGCGCAAGCGGATACAAAGCGTATTTGATCAGCCCCTCGGGCCCGAGCAATCTCGCCGGTGGCGCGGACGACCAACCCTCCGGGCTCACATCCGTCGAATACCAGGACGGCTTGAAAGCGCTGCGCGACGTGGACGACGTCAACCTGATCTGCATCCCCGATGCCGCCGCCCACCCCGAGCGCAAGACGATCCAGAAAGCGATGATCACCCACTGTCTGACCATGCTGGAGCGATTTGCCATCCTGGACTCGGAGAAAGACATGCCGCCCTCCGGCACGAACAGCGTACGCGATCAGCGCCAGGAGGTGCAGTCGACCCGCGGATTTGCCGCCCTGTATTATCCCTGGCTGGAGGTGCGCGATCCGACCAGCACCCGGGCGCAGGCGCGTACCATGTACGTGCCTCCTTCGGGCCACATGGCCGGCGTCTACGCCCGCACCGACGATGAGCGCGGAGTACACAAGGCCCCGGCCAACACCGATGTGCGCGGGGTCCTGGGCCTGGAGCGCCTGCTCAGCGACCGGCAGCAAGGACCGCTCAACCTGGCCGGCGTCAACGTCCTGCGCATCTTCCCCGGTTCCGGCCAGGTGACCGTGTGGGGCGCGCGCACCACCGTCGATCCCACCATCACCGACTGGCTTTACGTCCCCATCCGGCGGCTGATGCTCTACCTCGAGGAGTCGATCCAGGAGGGCATCCGCTGGGCGGTGTTCGAACCCAACAACCTGGAACTGTGGGGCAAACTCAAGCGCACCATCTCGGAATTCCTCACTCGAGTCTGGCGCAGCGGGGCTCTGTTTGGCGAGAGCGCCGACAAGGCCTTCTACGTGCGCATCGATGAAGCGTTGAACCCGGACAGCACGCGTAAATTGGGACGCTTGTATATCGAGATCGGCGTGCGGCCTTCCTACCCGGCCGAGTTCATCATCGTGCGCATCGGCCTATGGGACGGCGGCGCCGAGATCAGCGAGTCGTGAGCGTAAAAGGAGCTGAATCATGGCAACAGCAAAACGGATAGATCCGTACGGCAATTTCAATTTCGCCGTCGAAATCGATGGCATCAATCGGGCATATTTTCAGGAGTGCAGCGGTTTCGACTCTTCCATCGAGGTCATCGATCATCGTGAAGGAGGAGACGCGGCGTTCCGCAAACTTCCGGGGCCCGTGAAATACTCCAACATCACCCTCAAATGGGGAATCACAGACGATGCCGAACTGTACGACTGGCACAAACAATGGGTCGACGGCGATTCCTCGGCCAAGCGCGTGAACGGCTCGATCGTCCTGCTGGATCGACAGGGCAACGAGAAAGTGCGTTGGAATTTCTACAACGCCTGGCCGGCCAAGTACGACGGCCCGGATTTCAACGCCGAAGGCACCGATGTGGCCATCGAGACCCTGGAACTGGCGCATGAGGGAGTCGAGCGCGTCAGCAGCTAGCACAAACGAGTGTGGAGGAAAAGATGTTCCAAACCGAATTCGAGTTCAGCCTGCCCTGCGGTTACCTGGATGAAGAGGGCAGCATGCACCGCCAGGGCATTATGCGACGGGCAACGGCAGCGGACGAGATCCTGCCGCTCAAAGATCCTCGCGTGGTCAAGAATCCAGCTTACCTGGTGATCATCCTGCTCTCCAGGGTCATCACCGATCTGGAAGGTGTGTCGTCCATCAACCCCAAGGTTATCGAGAACCTGTATGCAACCGATCTTGCCTATCTGCAGGACCTCTATAACGAGATCAACCAGTTGGACAACGGCCATCTACCGGTGGTCTGTCCGCAGTGCCAGCACGCGTTCGAATTGGAGCGGTCAACATTGGGGGGGTCCTAGGCTACCCCCTTGATCAACTTTCCGAGGAGGTAGCCTTTATCGCCTACCACTTCCATTGGCCGCACGACGATGTCATGCACCTGGAACACGGCGATCGCCGGCGCTGGGTAGAACAGATTTCGAATATCAATCGACGGATGAATGGGGAATGAAGTCACACGTGCAATCACCAAAAAAATCGAAATTAAACCGCTGCGATTCACCGGCAACGGACGGATTCGCCAGTCTTCCACGCAGACATCTTCAATACAATCGGGGGCTGGAATTCTTCCGATCAATCTCGTGCCGTTATCAAGAAATGCCTGGTCGATGGTCGCGTGTAGGCTTGATATTTGCACGACAATCCAGCACGTTGCGCATACAATCCATCCACCATCAATCACCGGTAATCCTGAAATCACGCTTGGCACTGACGCTTTCCCCACGCATAACAATTCAGCCGCACAAGGTTGCGAATCTGACGGTCATCCATCACGAGCGCATCGAAACTCGAACGGCATCCGTTACGCCCACAAAAGATGGCTTCGTACCGCCTCGAGCCAACGGTGATTGGGATTCCGCCAGACCACAGATCGAGCGCTCATATCCGCCTTTACCCCGCGTGCTTCGCCGTCCAGTGCATACCGACGCCGTTGAGAGCACGACAACCGCTGGTTCAACGACAAAGGGCAGTCCGTTACAGCGAAAAGAGCCTTCTACCAGTGATCATATCCGTTCCGCACCTCTTAAGCCCATTGACGTCAACCATCTGGCGAATGAAGTGATTCGTACCATCGACCGGCGGATTGTTGCCCAGCGTGAACGAATGGGGAGGTCTTGACTATGGCATTGGAGAAAGCCGTGATCGCCAACACCGTCACACGAGAGCGTATCTCGGTGATGTTCAACCCCGAGGAGTACACCGTCAACAAGGACGTCAATTACGCCCAGGCAGACGTGCCTGGCTTAAGTGCTCCCATCCTGCAATTCGTGCACGGCCAAATGCAAACGCTGGAAATGGAGCTGTTCCTCGACACCTACGAGCAACACAAGCAGGGCAGCATGACCTTGAACCAATCCGGACAGGATGTGCGGGAATTGACCCGCAAAATCACCGACCTGATGGACATCGACCCGAGCACCCATGCGCCGCCGGTACTGGTCTTCACCTGGGGCTCGCTCTCCTTCACTTGCGTCCTCGCCCGTGCCAATCAGCGTTTCACCATGTTCAAAGAGGACGGCATCCCGGTGCGCGCCCGCTTGCAGGTCACTTTCAACGAGTTTCGCAACACAGAATTGGAAGCAAAGGAAGTCAAGCGCGAAACGGGTGATTTCTCCAAGACCTACGTCGTCTCGCAGAACGAAACGCTGAGTGAAATCGCCGCCCGCGCCTATGGAGACGCCTCACTCTGGCGACCCATCGCCTTGTTTAACGGAATCCTCAATCCGCGCAACATCCCGGTGGGGACGCGCCTGACCCTGCCGCAGCTGCCATTCCGCGATCCTCAAACTGGTGAGGTCCACAGCTGATGGCCAATCCGCGTTTTGCCCCCGAGTTCCAACTCAAAATCGGCGGCGAGACGATTCCGGCCTTGTTACGCGCATCCATAACAGCAATCAGCTACCAGGGCGGCCTGGAGGGTGCCGACCGGGTGGAACTCTCCCTGGCCAACGAGAATTTACGTTGGCTGGATCACAAACTGCTGGCTTTGGATAACAAACTGGAACTCCACATGGGCTATGCCCCCGATCCGCTGGTAAAGGTTTTCGTCGGCGAGATCGTGAGTCAAGACGCCAGCTTCCCCAGCGGCGGTATGCCGACTCTCACCATCGCCGCACAGGACCGCCTCCACCGGCTGCAGAAAGGCGCCAGGGTGCGCTGGTTCGCCATCCCGGTCCCGACGTTTGGGAACTTCCCCATACCCGACTACCCGGGCGTGATCGACATGGTAGCGGTGGAGAACAGCTTGATACCGATCGTGGATCCTGTCGGCGCGGCGCTGGCCGCGTTGATCGGAGGCATCGATACCATCGCCGCGGTTAAAGAACCCGAGCAAGCCCAAAGATTGATACGGAAACAAATCGGCGAAAGCGATTTTGATTTTCTCAAACGTATCTCTGGTGATATGGGCTGGGAGATGTTCGTCGACCACAGCGGAGCGCTTGGCGGATATCAACTGCAATTCATGTCACCCCTGGATCACTTGTCGGCAGACGTGACATTGAAATACGGGCGATCGTTGATCGACTTCACTCCACGCATCAGCAACGTCGGCCAGATCGCGGGGGTCAGTGTGCGTTTGTGGCAACCGGACGTCAAGATGGAATTCACAATCACCGCCTCCTGGGATTGGGACCGCCAATCGCTGAATCTGTCCATCTCACCTGGTTACGGTATCTCCACCGGTGTAAGCACTAGTGAGGCGACGGTCACTCTCGTCGACGAACCAGCAACTCTCACTTCTGCCCCGCGTGTGATCCTTGGCAGATTGATCCCCAAACTCAACCAGCGCCTCACCGGTTCGGGAAGCACAATAGGTAATCCCCGCATTCGAGTCGGATCCGTTCTGCGCCTGGAAGGATTGGGAGAAGAATTCGGTGGTCTGTACCGGGTGACCTCCGTCACCCATACGATCGACGGCGGCGGATATCGCACGAGTTTCGAAGTACGCAAGGAGATATGGTTTGGCTCGATTCCACTTCCCACACAAGGCGCGATTCCAGTTCGCGTGCAGGAACAATCACTTGCATAGACTACGGAAGGAAGCGATCCATTGAACGGGTTGATCAACACTTCAGCACAATTCAACGGGCGCGTGAAGGGCCACGCTTACGATATCTGCGTAGGTTGGGTAATCAGCAACAAGGACATCACCGGCCAGGGACGAGTGCAGGTACATCTGCCCACCGTTCCGGAATTCGAACCCTGGGCGCGCATCGCCGTGCCAATGGCGGGAGCTGGTCGTGGCACCTACTTTATCCCCCAGGAAAAGGACGAAGTACTCGTGGTGTTCAACCGTGGCGACATCCGAGAAGCGTACATCGTGGGCAGTCTGTGGAATGGCTTGGATTCCCCGCCGGCGACAGGCCTGCAGGATCCCGTCAACAAACGTATCGTACGCACGCCGCAGGGACACGAAATAGAACTCGATGATGCCCTTGAATCGATCACGATTACCAGTTGCGGCGGGCACAAGGTGACCATCGATCCCTCAGGCATCGAACTCGAGACATCTGGAGGCGGCGCCAAGGTAACGCTCGACGACAAGGGCAATAAAATCTCCGTCGAGGCCGAGAATTCAATCTCGCTCAAGGCTTCCGACGTCACCATCGAGGGAAAAAACATCAGCATCAAAGGCAGCAGCAGCGTGCAAGTTCAAGGCGGTCAGCTCTGTGCCGTGAAAGCCGGCACCGTAAAAATCAACTGACCGGAGGAAAAACATCAATGCCACCAGCAGCCAGAATTGCGGAATCGACCAATCATCCCGGCGTCATCGCCGGTCCGGGCGTATCCAGCGTCATCATCAACAGTTTGCCGGCCGCTGTGGTCGGCGATATCCACATCTGCGCCATGCCGCCGAACGCCGGGCCGCATCCACCGAATCCGATCGTCACGGGGAGCAAAACGGTGATGATCGGCGGCAGACCGGCTGCGCGCATGGGCGACATGACGGGTTGTGGCGCTGCGATCGTCAGTGGATCGTCCAATGTGTTGATTGGAGGTTAAGTCGTGGCACCAACAACGGATGGACAGAAGAAGGAGTTCCTCGGCATCGGCTGGAACTTCCCCCTCAAGTTGGTCGGCGACGGGTCGATCAACATGGTGGCCTACGAAGACGACATCCGCCAGGCAATCCGCATCGTCCTGGGCACGTCCCCGGGAGAGCGTATGATGCGGCCCGATTTCGGCGCCGGACTGAAAGATTTCATCTTCGAGCCCATCAACACGACGACACTGGCGTTGATCGAACAGCGTGTCGAAACCGCACTGATCACCTGGGAACCGCGCATCGATCTGCAGAGTGTAAGCGTGAAGCCGGATACACAGGAACACGGCAAGCTGCTGGTGAACATCGAGTATCGGGTACGTACCACCAACACGTTCTACAACCTGGTCTATCCATTTTATCTGGCGGAAGGGCAGCAGAATGCGTAAGCAGATTACACCCAAACTCGATCCTCGCGATGCAGAATCCCTCAGTCGAGAGCTGCTCTCACATTTGCCCGCCTACGTTCCCGAGTGGCAAGTACAAGAGGGAAGTGCGCCCTGGGCTTTGATCCACACAACCGCGCGTATGATTCAGGCGGTGATCCAGCGTCTCAACAAAGCGCCCGACAAGAATCTGCTGGCCTTCCTCGATATGCTGGGGATCAGCCTGATCCCTGCGCAAGGCGCTCGTGCACCCATCGTTTTCGAGGTTCCGACCTACAGCCAGGACGGCCGTGCGCCGGCCGGCACGCGGTTGGGCGCAAGCGCAGGAACGGCCGCCGCCTCTCCCGTGATCTTCGAGACGGAAAGCGCTATTGGCCTGACCGGCGCCAAACTGACCGACGTCATAAGCTTGTGGCCGGCAAAAGACAGCTACGCCGTCCATAGTTCGGACGTCGCCGGTGAACGGGATTTCACCTTATTTACCTCGTTGAAATCCGTCCCCCACATTTTATATCTGGCGCACGACACGCTGTGCGCCCTGGCAGGTACCGCAACACTCAAAATCGATCTCCAACTGGCTTCTGGTCAATCCGGCAAGTGGCCTGAAGTCGTCTGGGAGTACTGGAACGGTAAATCCTGGCTGCCGCTCACAGTCACAGCCTCCACTACCACGGGGGACGTCACCAAGGTATCCCTCAAGAAAAATACCGGTGACAA
>DAOUEE010000205.1:0-32757 GCA_034430695.1 Anaerolineales bacterium
ATTTTCGTTGGAGTGAGGAGGACGCAGCGCGCACGTTTGCTTATCTCGATCATTTCAACCCTTTCAAGAACGTGTTGATCGCAGAAGCGGCGGATGAAGCCGTTGCGTTCGTCCGGGTTCATTGGAATCAGGACGAGCCGGGACCGCGCATCTATCATCACATCGGACACGTCCTGCCGCGCCGGCGCCACATGGGAATCGGCGGCGTGCTGCTTCAATTCGCGCAGAAACGCCTGCGCACTCTCGCCGAGAGCCATCGCTCGAACGGTCCACGGTTTTTCCAGACATGGGCTGCGGACAGCGACACCAGTTCGATAACGATGCTGGAATCGCACGGCTACCAGCCAACGCGATTCGATTTCGACATGTTACGTCCGCTTTCGGAACGCATCGAACGAAAAACGCTGCCCTCGGGATTGGAAGTCCGGCCTGTGAAACCTGAAGACTACCTTCTGGTATGGGAAGCGATGGACGAAGCGTTCCGCGACAATTGGGGCTACGTTCCGGTGTCGGAGTCGGCCTACGAATGGTGGCAGAAAAGCGACAGTTTCCAGCCCGAGCTGTGGAAAGTAGCGTGGGACGGGGACCAAGTCGCCGGGATGGTTCTGAACTTCATCGATCACGCCGAAAATCGAAGGTACGGTCGAAAGCGCGGCTACACGGAGAACATCTGCGTTCGCCGACCCTGGCGCAGGCGAGGTCTCGCTCGTGCGCTACTCACGCAATCCCTGCACTCGCTCAAGGATATGGGCATGCAGGAAGCGTGTCTGGGCGTCGACACGCAGAATCCCAACGGCGCGCTGCAGCTTTACGAGAGCGTCGGATACAAGTCGGTGAAACGCTATACAACCTACCGGAACAGGATCGATCAGACAGAATCGACCCGCGGATGAGTACTTGACGAAAGAGAAGCGGATATGAAGTCAACACATTTTTCAGATTTCGAACGCAGGGGCTTCAACGTCCGTCCGGCAACGATGGACGATCTCGAAGAAACTGTGAGCATGTTCAATCGTTGTTCGCAGAAGATGCTCGGGGTGGACGAATTCACGCCCACCAAATACGGCCGCGAATGGCAAGCGCCTGGATTCGACCTCGAACGAGACACGCGCCTCGTGTTGTCGGAGGACGACGCGATCGTCGGCTGCGTCGAAGTCTGGGCGATTTTCGATCCCCCCGTTCACCCCTGGGTCTGGGCGCGGGTGGATCCTCGATGGGAGGGACAGGGTATCGGAACGGCGATGCTTCGCTGGGGCAAAGCGCGCGCCATCGAGGCCACATTCGATCGCGTTCCTGAACCGTATCGTATCGCCATGTACTGCGGTACATACGGCGATCACCAGGCAAGCCAGGGCCTGTTCGAAAAATTCGGAATGCGCTTGATTCGACGAGCCTATCGTATGCGCATCGATTTCAACGGACCGCTATCCGAGCCAACCTGGCCCCAGGGAATCAGCCTGCGGACGTACAATCACGCCGAAGACGCTGAGGCCGTTTACCTGGCAAACGACGAAGCGTTCCGAGATCATTGGGGCTACGTAGAAACCCCCTTTGAACAAGGATTCGAGCGCTGGCTGCATTTCCTCGTCAATCGCGATGGATTCGATCCATCCCTGTGGTTCTTGGCCGTCGACGGCGAAGAAATCGCAGGTATGGCCTTGTGCAGACCAGAAGCAGACGACGATGCAGAGATTGGTTGGGTTGGAGAACTGTGCGTGCGCAGGCCCTGGCGCCGGAAGGGACTCGGTTTGGCGCTCCTGCGGCGTTCCTTTGCAGAGTTTCGCGACCGCGGCAAACAGGGCGCGGGGTTGGGTGTGGACGCCGAAAATCTCACCGGCGCCTTGCGGCTCTACAAACGGGCGGGAATGCACGTCGAACGCAACCGGCTGACGTACGCCCTCGAACTTCGTTCCGGTATCGAATTGGCGACCGAGTCACTCTGACTGCGGCCGGCCGATCGCGGTCGCAAGCGGCGTAGTTTCGGATACAATCTGCTTGCTGATCAATAAAGCCGGCGCAAATAACTGGCATGGAAATCGACGGGGTCATGTTAAAAGCTGTCATCTGGGACCTGGGCGGCGTCATCGTACGCACGCTCGACCAAAGTGGAAGAACGCATTGGGAAAAGAAACTCGGGCTGCCCGACCGAAGACTATCGCAAATCGTTTTCGAGGGCGAGATGGGGCGCAAAGCCACACTCGGGCAGGCACGCCCGGATGACGTCTGGAACTGGGTCATCGAACAGCTCGGCCTGCCTCCTGATGCGCGCCCGGAATTGGAACGAGACTTCTGGAAGGGCGACCGGGTAGATCAGCAATTGGTACAGTTCATCCGCGATTTACGCCCCAGATGCAAGACCGCTTTACTCAGCAATGCCTGGCCGGATCTGAGAGAGGTGCTGCGAAATACTTGGCACATCGCGGATGCGTTCGATGAGATCGTCATTTCGGCCGAAGTCGGCATCGCAAAACCAGACGCACGCATCTACCAACGCACCATCGAACGGCTGAACGTCAACCCTGAAGAAGCCGTTTTCGTCGACGATTTCCCGGAGAACGTCCTAGCAGCACGAGCCGCTGGTTTGTACGCAATCCACTTCCAAACACCGGCCCAGGTGATACGAGTAGTAAAAGCCATCCTCGAAGAGCAGCTCACCCCGTAATTGCCGGAAACAGAATAAGCCTTCCCATAGATCAGGAAAAATCACGCACCTTTTGCCAAGAAAAGCTGCGCTCGAATCTTCTCGAGACGTCGCACCCTCCATTTATTTTGAGGGTTGATTCTTGTTGAGAACATAATCTCAAATTGGCGAAGTAGCGTGTGCAGTCTATTCTTCGAGGACGGCAGGAGTTTTATCGATCTAAAAATCGGAGAAGATCACTTTAACATCAGATGAGGGACAACGCCGACGAGCTCCCTGCCATCCTCAAGATAACCCGACACTGCCGCTCTCGTCGGGACGCCGTCGTCGATAAACCTTAACGGAAGGGCATTTTCCCGGCAGGTCGGCGCTATCTTTTCCTGAAACGCACGCTCTTTCTTTGGCGGTTCAGGGACGGAGCCGGAATTAGCCAAGGCCGACGACGACAATCGATCTATTGGTGCCCTGGAGCTCGCACAACTCCAATTTAATAACCACAACGCGATAAGTCAAGGAACGTTAGGCTTAAAAAAAGTACTATTGGCTATCCGACATAACCGCAGAAGCGATAACAGCGAACAGTAGCCGCACGAACGATCGATGAATTCCGACCGCAGCGAGGGAGCCGTTGTCATGGACACAAAAATAAAACTGATCTTCAATCCATACGCCAATCGCGGCCGAGCCTGGAACACGGCCATGGTTCTGCAATCGATTGTCGAGCGAAGCGGCGGTGGCTCCTGGGCGGCAACGGAATACCCCGGACACGCCACCGAGCTTGCGGAACAAGCCTGCCGGGATGGTTTTGAAGTGGTTGCTGCCCTCGGCGGCGATGGCACGGTTCACGAAGTCGTAAACGGCCTCATGCATACATCGGCAGAAAGTCGTCCCAAATTAGCCGCTGTACCCCTCGGCTCGGGAAATGATTTCTGTTCGAACAACGGCATCGCGGAAGATACCGAGATAGCCATGCAGCGCGTCTACTCCGGCGAGACCAGGTCGATCGATCTCGGCCGGGTAACGGATGATTCGGGGCGTACGGAATTTATCGACAACACGCTGGGAATCGGCTTCGATGCGGCGGTTACGATCCATTCCTACAGCATTACCCGCATCAAAGGCTTCGGCATGTACCTCTGGGCGGTGATTCAAACCATCTTGCGCAACCACGAGGCACCGCATATGGTCATTACAACGGATACGGAAACGTTCGATCAAAACGTGCTCATGCTGGTACTCTGCAATGGCCCGCGCGAAGGGGGAGGCTTTTACGTCGCGCCGGGAGCGAAATCGGACGACGGCATCTTCAACTACGCTATGATCCGGCACGTGTCCCGCCCGATGATGTTCCGTCTCATTCCAGAAGTGATGCGCGGCACGCACGGACGCTTCGAACAAGTCCGCCTGGGCTCGTTTCGCCAGCTCGATCTCGTATCCGATGAACCGTTCACGGCGCACATCGACGGCGAGGTTTTCGCGGGATTTACCTCAAGAATACAACGCCTAAAAGTCGATGTACTGCCGCAAGCCATCCAGATCATCCATTAACCCGGCGCGAGGCACTTGCAGACAAGTAAGACAAGCGCGAAACTGCGTACTGCAGCCATGAGGACCTTACAGCGAACGCTCGAAGATTATGACCTCGGTCATCTGCGGATCATATCTGAACTGTGGGGATTTGACGCTCCCTCCGCTTCCTCGCGCCACGCGGCGCAATCTCTCACCAAGCAAATGCTGGATCCACCCACCGTGCAGGAGATCGTCCAGTCTTTGCCCTCCGGGGTGCGCAAAACGCTCATCTACATCCAGCGCCACGGAAACCAAGCGCCGCTTTCTGATTTGATACGCATATTTGGGCCGCTGCGCGAGATGGGTGCCGCCCGCCGGGATCGGGAAAAACCATGGCGCTCTCCCGCATCTCCACTCGAATCTTTGTGGTATCGAGGCTTGATCGCACGCGCCTTTGGGGACAGCGAAACCGGCATCTTGGAGTTTGCCTACATTCCCAACGATCTGGCGCGCATACTCCCACAGCCGTCCCGGCGTGAAAGTGAACCGTATGGACATCCTGCAGAAACGCCCGCCGTCCGCATCGCAACTTCCTCGGCTGCCGTGGATGACGCCACGACGATTCTCGCAGCCCTGCGAAAAAATCCAGAGAAAGTCGACACGCTCAGCCCGCAACGGCGCAGCCGTCTGGCGACATTTCTGTTGCAGCCCGATTCGCTCGAATTCTTGATTTGTATTCTGCGTGAGGTATCCATACTGAGCGAGAAACCGCTCGCCCCACACCCGGAAAACGCGCGAACTTTCCTGGAAGCCTCCCGGGCGGAGGCGCTGAAGACCCTGCTGCTCACCTGGCTTCAATCCACGGAATGGAACGACCTGCAAGGAATTGAATACCTGGAACGCTCGGGCGGTCGTTGGCCGAACGATCCGAGCACGTCCCGCCGTGCGGCGCTCCAACTCATTCAGGAGATCCCACACGGAACCTGGTGGGGTCTGGATGGCTTTGTGGAGGACGTGCGGGTACGACAACCGGCTTTCCAGCGTCCGGCAGGAGACTTCAGTTCCTGGTATTTCAAAGACAAGCGCACGGGTTCGATCCTGCACGGCTTCGACGATTGGGATGCTGTCGATGGTGCAATGCTGCGATACATGCTGTTGGGGCCACTCCACTGGCTGGGTGTGACCGACCTCGGGATGCAATCGGAACACGATACAGCGACGTTCTTTCGTCTCACGCCGGCCGTCTCGCTTTTATTCGAAAGTGAAACTGCGCTTACGATCAAGGAGAGTTCGGCTTCGGCGTCCATCTGGTCGGACGGACGCCTGCGCGTACCGCGGCGCGCCGTGAGGTCATTGCGATATCAAATCGCACGTTTTACGAAGTGGGAATCGATCGACGAAGACAACTACCACTACCGAATCACCCCGGTCACGCTGGACGCTGCGAAGGCCCAGGGCCTGGAATTTAACCACATCCTTTCCATTCTTGAATCTGCCGTGGAAAAAGACATGCCGCCCACATTAATCGAAGCGCTGGAGCGCTGGTCCGAAAGGGGATCGGAAGCCTGGATCGAACGCAACCTGATCTTGCAGGTGCACGATGCGCAGACTTTGGAACTTCTGCAGAACAATCGCTCTACCGCTCGCTATCTGCAAGAAACCCTCGGGCCGACAGCGATCCTCATTCGCGAGCAGGATTGGCTGCATCTCTGTACGGCCGCAGCGAGATTGGGACTTCTCATCGAGCCGCCGGAAACGGAATAACCGACACCCGTCGAAATTCTACGCAGATAATGTAAATCGATGGAAATTTGCTCTTGGATCCTTTTTCGTGGATGACACGTCGCGGAAATTGGCCGACTCACGAGCGCTTGTGAATCGCAAGATCCAGCGCATCTTCCAATTCCTCGAGCGTTACAGGTTTGAAAACGAACGCATCCGCACCGACCCGCATGGCTTCATCCACCTGCGCGTCCGTGGTTTCGGAAGACAGCATTAAAACCGGGATATGTTGGAAACCCTGGCGTGAACGAATGAATTGAAGCAAGTCAATTCCTGACACATTCGGCATGTTGATGTCCAGAATGAAGATGTCCGGCTTGCGGCCCTGCAGCATTTGTCGGCCAGTACTGCGTGCATCACGAAAGATCTCACAGGAATAGTCCAGCAGCTTCAACATCAAGCTCACAGCTTGACTCATTTCGTCGTCGTCATCGACGATCCAGGCAACACGCATCTGCGCCTCCATTTACGCCTACAGCTCTGCCTTTACGCGCTCGGCCAGTCCACGGCTGATGCCGGGGACCTGCATCAACTCTTCCACCTTCGCCCGACGAATACGTTCTACATCACCAAAAACCCGAATCAGCGCTTTTCGACGCGCAGGGCCGATTCCGGCAATGTGATCCAATTTGGATGACAATCCGGAGCGACGCCGTTGCGATTGGTGGTGCTTCAGTGCGAAACGATGGGCTTCATCACGGATGCGCTGGACGAGATAGAGTGCTTCAGATCGGCGCGGCAACAACACGGGATCGGGGTTATCCGGAAGGTACAGCTCTTCGTGCTCTTTGGCCAGGCCAACGACGGGAACCTCACCCGACAGATCATATTGATCCAACACATCCGACGCACGGCCCAGTTGCCCTTTACCCCCGTCGACGATCAACAAATCCGGCAAGAAACCAAAAGAAGCGTCCCGCTTCCCTCCAGGTTTACGCGCTTCCTCGTCGGCGATCTTCCAACGGCGAAATCGACGGTCGAGCACCTCTTCCATGCTGGCAAAATCATCCTGGCCTTTGACGGTTTTTATCGTGAATTTACGGTAGAGATGTTTATTTGGCGTGCCCTGTTCGAAAACGACCATAGAGCCTGCGGCCGCCGTACCCTGGATGTTCGATATATCGTAACATTCGATGCGGTTGGGAGGTTTTGGCAGGGCAAGCGCTGTCTGTAATTCCGCCACGGCTTCGACGTGTTTGCTGCGATCGGCTTCCCACTGCGCACGCAGAGCGGCCAACGTCTCGGCGGCGTTCTCGCTGGCCAGCCGCACGAGATCCTTTTTCTTTCCGCGGCGAGGAACGACGAGACGGACTTTCTTTCCACCCCGGCGTTGGTAAAGCCACTTTTCGATGATCTGACTCTCTTCGATTTCGGTGGGCAACAATACACGCTGGGGAATGTGAGCCGCATCGGCGTAGAATTGTTTCACGAAGGACTGCACGAGATCGACGTCATCCGCTTGATGTGTGCCCTCTAAAACGAAATATTCTCGCCCGATCAACCGGCCGGCGCGGATAAAGAACACCTGCACGCATGCGTCGCGATCGTCCCTGGCAAAAGCGATGACGTCCGAATCGACCTTCTCCTGGGAGACGACCTTCTGCTGTTCGACGACCTTCTCGATGGCCTGCAATTGGTCTCGAATGACGGCAGCGCGTTCGTAGTCCATGCTGGCAGAGGCGCGCTGCATCTCCGCTTCCAGGTTTTCAACCACGGGTGCGGTTTGACCCTGCAGGAATCGGCAAAGGTGATCGATCATCTTGCGGTAGGCGGCTTTATCTATGGCGCCGATGCAGGGCCCTGCACAGAGCTTGATGTCGTAGTACAAACAAGCCCGTAAGTCCTCCCCTGTGATCCGGCGGTCACACGTCAGATAAGGAAATATTTTCCGCAGGACGTCCAGCGTTTGATGTACGGCCCACACGCTGGTGTAGGGCCCGAAATAGCGGGAGCCGTCGTCGCGTACGCGGCGGATCACCGTCACCTTCGGAAAAGGATCGGCCCAATGTACCTTGATGTACGGATAACGTTTGTCGTCCTTCAGACGCACGTTGTACTTGGGGCGATGGCGTTTGATCAACGTCATTTCGAGGATCAACGCTTCGAGTTCCGAGCCGACCACGATCCACTCAATGTCGGCGACGTGCTCGATCATTTCGCTGACTTTCCGGCTGTGGGAGGCGGAGGCGTGGAAGTAGGAACGCACGCGGTTGCGCAGGTTGACGGCTTTGCCGACGTATATCACCTGCCCACGCGCATCCTTCATCAAGTAACAACCCGGCCTGGAGGGAATCCCTTCCAGGATCGGCTGGATCTGATCTGACGCTGCCATCGAATCAAATTCTAGCACATCCATTCCACATTGCTGATGGCGCATATGTACTTTCGGCCGCCGTCTTCACCCAAAGGATGCCGCGCCCGTTAATTTCAAATCGCTAAAATCCACTTTCCGAAGTATGCAGTATAATGCCGTGGACATGAAAAAATTAGGCAGCACTTTCCTCGTAATCTGGGTCCTGCTGATTTCTGCTTGCGTTCCAGGCAAAGAAACGAGTGGACCTGAATTGATAACGCCGGCTCCTTCAAAACAAATTCGAACCACTACCCCGACCGAATCATCTCAACCGGCCGATAACATCTTGCGGCTCTGGCTTGCGCCTGCATTCGATCCGGACGATGGCAGCCCGGCCGGCATGCTGCTACGGGAGCGCCTGGACGCGTTTAAAAACAGTCATTCCGGCGTGGAGGTGGAAATCCGCATCAAGGAGGAATCGGGGATCGGCGGCTTGTATCAAAGCCTGGAGACTGCCACGGTCGCTGCACCGAGTGTCGTACCGGACCTCATCAGTCTGAACCCAGAGAGTCTTAAAACGGCTGCGCTCGACGGTTTGATCGTGCCCCTCGAACCGCTCCTCGAAACGCCGACATCGCCTGCCTGGTACGACCACACGGTCACCATCGCTCGAATCGAGGGGAACTTCTACGGTCGGCCGATCGCCAGCGAAACAGAAATCCTGGCTTACCGCACCTTTCTCTTCCAAACCCCACCGATGACCTGGTCCAATATACTCGCCGGCCCCGAATCATTCCTTTTTCCAGCCAACGACCCGGAAGCCAGTTTCAGCCTCGCACAGTACCTGGCACTTGGCGGTTCTCTCGTCGACGATGCCGGCGATCCCGCGCTCGATCCCATCGTGCTGACCGAAGTCCTTACCTTCTACGACTCGGCCTGGAATTCCAACATTTTATCGAAGGTCGCTCTTCAGTATGCAAACGCAGCTGAAACCTGGGAGGCGCTTGTCGCAGAACGAGCTACCAGTGCGGTTGCTCCGCTGGATGAATTCCTCCTGGAAAGCGATCTACGCGTCTACTCCGCCGTCCCACTGCCGACGCAAACGGAGCCCGGTACCGGTTTTGCAAAAACGTGGTCCTTAGCCATCGTCAACAACGACACCGATCACCAGGAACTGGCGGCGCAAATGATCGACTGGCTCACAGAACCGGAATTCCTCGGCCCATGGACACACGCCCTGGGTATGCTGCCGCCGACGAACCTGGCATTATCCCAATGGCCGGAAGGTCCGGAAACATCCCTGGCCAGCAGCCTGGTGACCATCATGCGGCCTGAACTTCCTGCAGATACAGTTGCCGTATTCGGACCACCAATCCGCGATGCCATCACTGCAGTAATTCGTGACGGGGTAAAGCCGTCCAACGCCGCAGTCAGTGCCGCACAATCGGTCGCCAGCGGCCAAAGCGAATGATCACGTCGATTCACTGCGCCCTTGCAGTATCTGCCGTCGAGTTAACCTGGAATAAGTTGTATCTTGCGAAGGCGCCGAGTATAGTCGATAACCACTCATTCACGCAAACGCATGTTGAGACATCGTGACCATTTGGCTCATTTGACGTCCATTCGCAGCGCCGCGATGGCGGCGGCAGACCCGGCCGCACTGATCCGCCGCAAGCTGAGCCTCCACAATGACACGCTGCAGATCGATGACATGACGATTCGGCGGAAGCCAATCGCCCGGATCTTCCTCGTGGCCTTTGGAAAAGCTTCTCCCGCGATGAGTCGTGCCGCCGTACGCATCCTCAATTGGCCGTTCGCAGAAGGCCTGATCGCCGTACCGAAAGAATTTCAAGGACCGCTCCCGCGCGGGATGCAGGTCTTCCAAACGGGGCACCCACTGCCGGACCAGGGCAGTTTGGATGCGGGTCGCGCGGTCGCCGAAATGCTTGCCGGAACGACGGCGGACGATCTCGTCCTGGTCTTGATCTCAGGCGGCGGATCGGCCATGCTCGAACTTCCCCGCCAGGGAATCGAACTGGAAGACATACGCAGACTCAATTCACTCCTCTTGAAATCCGGCGCACCGATCGAATCCATCAACGTCGTACGGCGCGCCATCTCCCGGATCAAAGCGGGAGGCCTGGCGCGTATGGCTGCACCCGCCAAAGTCGTGTCCTTGATTCTCTCCGACGTCATCGGCGATCGCCTCTCCGCAATCGCCTCCGGACCCAGCGTGCTTCGTGCGCCGACACCCGAACAAGCTCGTGGCGTCTTGGAGCAGTACCATCTATGGGGCCGAATCCCGGACAGCATTCAACGTACGCTGCGGCAAAGCCGAAAAACCCTGCCCCGAACGTCTCCGCCCAAAAATATCATCATCGGTAACAATCGCCTGGTCGTTCGCGCGGCAAGGGAAAAAGCCAGCGAATTGGGTTTTCCTACGAGAATACTCACCCACCGCCTGGAAGGAGAAGCGCGCAGCGCTGGAAGGCGGCTGGCCGAGAGCCTGCTGCGCAAATCCGGACCAGCATGTCTGCTCGCAGGAGGCGAGACCACCGTCGATATCCAAGGTGATGGACGCGGAGGGCGCAATCAAGAACTTGCGCTTGCCGCCGCTCTCACGCTTGAAGGAACCTCCGGTTGCGCAGTGATGGCGCTGGCTACAGACGGAGTCGATGGGCCCACACCGGCCGCCGGAGCGATCGTTACAGGAGACAGCGTTCCTCGTGCACGCCAACTCGGTTTGGATCCGGAAGGGGCACTCGACGATAACGACTCCTTCCCCTTCCATGAGGCGTTGGGGTCTTTACTGATAACCGGTCCCAGTGGAACCAATCTCAACGATCTCGTCGTCGGACTCAAGTACACGTCCGTCTGATCAAGGGGGAATCGGCACCATGACCTTTCCTCCGGTTGACCATCGCCTTGCCTGCTGTTACAATCCCGCCGCCCAAACTTCCCTCGAGGAGTCTGTATGCCCATTCATTTCGGTACCGACGGTTGGCGTGCCGTAATTTCAGACACATTTACCTTTCACAATCTGCGTCTCGTAGCCCAGGCGATTGCAGACGCCGTCGCTTCGGCGGAGTGGCTCAACGGCATGAACAGCGGTTTGCAGCCCGATCCGAAACGCATGGTTGTAGGTTTCGACACCCGATTTCTCTCCGATCGCTTCGCCGTTGAGGCTGCGCGCGTGCTCGCTGCCAATGGCTACAAGGTGTACCTCACCTCCGCCGACGTTCCCTCACCTACGATTTCCTATTCAGTCCGGCATCTCGGCGCAATCGCCGGGTTGATGATCACCGCATCCCACAACCCGCCGCGGTACAACGGCGTCAAACTGAAAGCCGCATACGGCGGTTCTGCGATGCGGGAACAGTGCCGGCGAGTCGAGGTTTACCTGAACGACAACGAGGCCCGGGGCCGGGGGCCCAACTTGATGGAATACGAAAGCGCACGCGAAGCGGGGCTCATCGAACGCTACAATCCGACACCGGCTTACTACGATCATCTACGTTCGCTCATCGATTTCGAATCCATCGCCGACAATCCCCAACACATTGTCGTCGATTCGATGTTCGGCTCGGGGCGAGGGCAGATCAAAGGCATACTGCAGGGGACCGGTTGTGAAGTGTTCGAAGTGCGGGGTGAAATGAATCCCGGGTTCGGCGGAATCCATCCCGAGCCCATCGCCCGCTACCTGGGAGCGCTGGCAGGCGCCATTGCCGCGGGGCACGGCCAGCTCGGCTTGGCCACAGACGGAGATGCCGATCGCATCGGCGCCATGGACGGTCGGGGGCAGTTTGTCGATCCACACCGCATCATGGCCTTAGCGCTCATACATCTGGTCGAACACCACGGCTATAGCGGCAAGGTTGTGAAAACCGTCTCGACGACACAGATGATCAATCGCCTCGCGCGCCGCTACAACCTGGAGGTGATCGAAACCCCTGTGGGTTTCAACTACATTGCAGAACACATGCTGCGTGACGATGTGCTTATCGGCGGCGAGGAATCGGGAGGTATTTCCTTCAAGGGTCACATCCCCGAGGGCGATGGCATCCTCATGGGGTTGATGCTGGTCGAAATGGTGGCGGTGACTGGAAAGCCACTCGACGTATTGGTCGACGAACTCCTGAAGGAAGCAGGGCCGATCCAATACGCCCGCCTCGATATACGATTATCCCGCCCAATCGAGAAACCTCGCTTGGTTCGGCAGCTCGCCAGTACTGCACCGGATAAGATCGGTGACGTAAGGGTAAGTGAAGTCAACACGCTCGACGGTGTGAAATACATCCTCGAGGACGACTCCTGGCTTTTAATCAGGCCTTCCGGCACGGAACCGGTACTGCGCATCTACGCCGAAGCCCCCAATTCAGATGACGTACAGACGCTGCTCGACTTTGGCAGCTCTTTGGCAGAGTAAGCGCAGAACGAGGTTAAATCCGGAAGAAGAAAAGGGCTCACCTACATGAGCCCCTGCAGTTTTCACGGACGATCACCCGGAATCGCGGGCGCTTTTTTATTCGTTTATCATCGGAGGATGTTCCACCTCAGGCGCCTGCTCGTACGCCCGCTCCCCCATGGCACGTGACAACAACGATTGCACGACGATCCCCAAAATGAAGAAAAGCGGTGCATAGACCAAGCTGATCTGCACACCCCAGACGAACATCACCGCGCCGACGGCGGCCGATAGCAGCATCATCCAGGCTCTGGCCATCGTCAACAGCAATATCCCGCCCACAATTCCCGCGCCAACCTCGAACAACAGCGTTGGATCTGTCGTCGAAAACACTCCCCAAACCGTATCGGCGAGCAAGATTCCCCCAACCGCCCCGATGACAAAGATGGCGAGATCGTGAACCGCCAGGGCGAGCCAGGCACCGATCATCCCGCCGACAAGCAGAGCAAGGAGTGCGATCCAGCCGCTCTGTTCAAGATGGAAAGCAATCTGCACGCCGAGCATTGCCCCTATAAAGAATCCGGGCAAAGCGACGACGAAACGATAGATTTTCCAGCCTGCGAATAGCAAAAGCGCCCCACCGATGGCGGCGAGAAGATAAAGTGACTGGCCTATCGGGCCGAGTGTATCCAGAACGATGTCATCCACGACCGTATCTTGCACGACCGCCGGAAGGCTGCAGGCCAAAATCGCCACCATGAAGATCGCATAGATGGCAGGAAACAGCCAGACCGGGCGCCCATCTCTAGCACAATCCTTGCGTGGAATTCCCTTTTCTTCGATATCAAGCCTCCCCGAGAACGCCATTCACGCTGAGTTTGGATTCCATTGCGCGTACATATTATGACGTACCACTATCTCGTGCGATCCACTGGAAGAAATCGGTTGCAGTGCCGGGACCGCACGAGATACGAAGATTGACGTGCTTATTCCGTTTCTACAAACAGAATGAAGGTTGCCCGGCCAACATTGCCTTTCATTGGCGCCGCTGCAGCAGCGAAGAATTTCATCGCAGCCAGGACTTCACCAGCTTCATCGTCGAATTCCTCCCGCTCCCAGGGCTCCATTACCTCCCGAAGTTGTCCGATCAAACCTTCGATGTCCACATATATCACGGGAGCCATGTTTTTCGGGAATTCTTTCCAGATGTCCTGGTAGCTATCGCGGTCCGCTAGAGACGGACCGCCGTCGAATAGATCGGCAAGGACATCGAGCGACGATCCGATCATCAGATGATCTTCACTGACGCCGTAGGTGAGGATCGAATCTCCGTTGAACATATTCACCAGGTCATAAATTGTGCCGAACTCCTGTTCGCTGACTTCAGCTTCTCCGATTCCTTGTCTTTCCATCGCTGCGCTGAAGTCATCGGCAACGTTCAGCAATTTCTGCGGCTTTTCGGTCTCCGCCAAAATCGCAAAACCGAGGGGAATGTCCATGGATTCAGCCAACATGCCTGAAGAGGACGGCAGCAGCAAGATATCGAATTCGCCATTCAGGCTGCCGATGAGATCGTCGATCGGGTCGAATCCAAATGCCGTGGAAAACATCGCCAGCGCTTCCTCCGCATCCGCCTCTTGACCGCCCAACATATCCAGCAGGCTTTTTCTCGTCTGCTCGATATTCTCCGCGTCGAATCCCGATGCGAGAAACAGGATCGTATCTTCTGGTGCTAAGGAAGGGATTTGGGGGTTGGCGTTGAAATAGCCTTCCGGCAGCTCGGCCAGTTGTTCTGGATCGGCGACGATCGCATAATCCAACTTCACCCCCACATCCACAACTGAGACCCCGGCCGCAACGTAAGCTGCGGCCCCTGTCGATTCGGACATCAAATTCGACATCCCCGGACCGTATGTCATAGAGAGTAAAGGCCCCATGCTTTCCTGGTACTTCATCATATCCATATAGATAGTCAGGATTTCGCTGCCGGGCAGTCCATCGATCGCGGCCCGGTAACTGTCAAGATCAGCCAGTGAGTCGCCATTCTGGGCATCGATTCCGTTTTGAACGGAGGCAACGGTCTCACCAACGAGCATTAGATCACCCGATCGACATATCGCGATGTCGCTCATCATCTCTTTTTCGATGAAGTAGATGGTTTGATCCTCGTAGATTTCTTCTTGCACGGCACCACCGCTCTCTTCGATTTCGGCGATGGTCTGATCGAGAAATGCATCCGCGGCGCCCTCGTCGTCGACCTCGAGGGCGATCAACATTCCCTCTTCCACGCTCCCGCCGACCAGACCCGCCATCAAATCTATGACTCCGAGGCCCACATCGTTCCCAATCCAGGGTTGGATATCTTCGCTGTACGTGATGTTCATTTCTTCACTGAGCCACTCATCCACCTGTTCCAGTGTTTGATCAAGAAACGTCGTGTCTTCCTCCAGTGGTTCGGGGGAGAGTGCACGCACGATCGCTTCGAGGTTTTCATCGCCGAAACGATCCAGGTCCATATGGATATACACGACTACGTCGGTTGGCATCGCCTTGGCCGCCGCATCCTTTCCAGCCGTGCCCAGCAAGTCCCACCCGAAGGGATCGATGAAAAGCAGGATCACGACGGCCAGGACGATCACGACAACGACGCCCGCGAGAATGCCAAGTCCTACGAATAATCTGCGGCGATCACTGGATTCAGAAATTGGGGCCGTTGATTCTTGTTCACTCATTTTCTACATCCTTTGGTCTTCTCTTGCTCCTGATGCGAAATACAGGCAGGAGCGCGATTACGCATACGAGGCCTGCAAACAAAAAGGTTTCACGAACCACTTGAACGGCGACTTTGATCCCAACTTGTAAGCTTTCATTCAAATTTGCATCGAGCGGCAACAACCGGGCGGTGAGCACGTCCGCTCGATACAAGCCGTAAGATGTCATACTGGATACACCGAGTGTCATCCCCATCAAGCGAAAGAAAATAACCAACGCGGAAGCCGTTCCCCGGAATGGTGCTGGAACGCCATCGATCACGGCCGCAGCGATGGGAGCGATCGTCAATCCAAATCCACACCCGGCCAGAAACAAATGCGGTAACATCTCTGAATACGGTGTGTCCTGTCGCCAAGCGGTCATAAGTATAAAGCCAATCAAACTCACAAGCAATCCGACGATTGCCGGGGTACGATAGCCACGCCTGGCGGTCAGCCAGCCACCGGGCAGTGCGGCGAGTGCCATAGGGACTGTCAGTGCGGAGAGAACCCAACCACTCTCCCAGGCGCCTTGTTCCAACGTTTGTGCCACGACGGTATTGATAAATAGGGGGACGTTGGCGATGGCCACAAAAAGGCTGAAACCGACCAGGAAATTTGCCAGCGTAGCCGAAATGAAGTTCTGTAAGCGGAAGAGGTGCAGGGGAATGAGTGGGTGTTCGAAGCGGGCCTGACGCAGCAGAAAAACCGCGAACAAAGCAACGGCTGCGGCGGCGAAGGGCAGCGCGTAGGAAGGCAGTCCGATTTGACCCGGCTGCGAAATCGTTCCTCCCAGGTCCACTGTCGTGCCCAGACCAACGTTGATCAGAACGAGGCTTGCAGCGATAAGGCTGGCTCCCAACCAGTCCATCCGCGCATCCGCACTTTCTTTCGGCGTATCTTTAAAAACCTTCCAAATCATGACGAACGCCAGCAGACAGAGCGGCAGGTTGAGCCAGAAAATCGTCCGCCAATCGTAGAACCGGACGACGATGCCGCCATACAAGTGCCCCACGACCCACCCCGCCGTGTCGACGGCCGCGATCACAGCCAGGGGTTTTGCCCGCTCTCCGAGGGGATACAAATCTCCCACGAGCGCCATTCCGACGGGCACCATGGCGCCTGCGCCAAAGGCCTGGATCATCCGTGCAGCGATCAAAACGGCGAGAGAGACGTGTGCGGGATCCGGACGATTTTCTGCGAACGTGTAGATCGCGCGTAGCGCGAAGCGCGTCGGCCAGGTTTCACCAATTGCCACGAGATAGGAGCCAACCGCAAAGACGGTCAGTGAAATCAGAAAAACTTTCCGGCGGCCGTAGAGATCGGACAAACGCCCCATGAACATCAGGGCGACGCTGTAGGCAAGAAGATACCCCGTGACCAGCCATGCCGCTTCATCCAAACCGGTCTGCAGTGGTATTTCAAGATCGAAAATGACCTGAGGCAGGACGGCGGATACCACAGTGAGATCCAACGCACCGATGAAAATCGGCAGGCAGATCCAGAGTATGATCACCGAGCGATTCGCTTTCTGCGCGATCGCGGTCACGAATTCGATTCCCCGATCACTTCCGGCGGAACGATGTCCATCGATTGATCGAAATTCCAGAAGTCAAGCTGCCACAGCGTATCTTCTTCTGCATCCGGCCGGTGATCGACGATGTTCAAACGATACAGCTCGAAGGTTTCCGGGGCGATGTATAGCGAGATCTCCAATGTTCCTGGACCGATCATTCCGTAACTCAATCGATACAACCTCTCGCCATCCAGACTCCCTTCCAATGCGTACAGCAATTTACCGGGATACTCTTCGAGTTCTTCGTGGCCGAGAAAGCGGAGACTCCGCAGATCGGACATCAAGATCGATTGAATGCCGATTTCTCGATCGAATAGCGAGGCGGGGTTGAAACCCCAATTTGGCGGTAATGCTTGCCATTCTCCGGAAAGCACGTTGGTCTCCCATTGATTTTCAGCAACACTGATGATGCCAACCTCGGCGACGATCCCGGGACCGATCACTCGAACGGTGGCACTCGCCCGGTCCGGCGCCTGGAAATCGCCCTCAGCCCTGCGGAACGCGAGAGATCGATTGGCGTCGATGAACGCCGGCGATCCGCTGCGTTCGATCAAAAAATGGAATCCGGATAACGCCTGCATTCTCTCAACGCAATTCTCGACGATCGTACTTGCCGGCAAGGGTTCGGGTGTCGGGGTACGGCAAGCGACAAGGGAAAAAAGCAGCAGCATGGAGAAGAGGGATTTTATTCGTATCATCTCCAACGGCCCAGATGGAGCGCAGGTTGACAGCAATCGATGGAATGACAACTCGCCATAGCAGAGATTTACGCAGTAGACAGTTTATCCGGAGGGCACTTCAAACGGCAATTCAATCGTGATGACTGTGCCAACATCATGCTCGCTCTCCACGCTCACGCTTCCGCCATGAATCGAGACGATTCGCTGACAAATCGCCAGCCCAGAGCCGATGCCTTGTTGTTCGTATTTCGCTCGATCGATTTGATGGAAGACATTGAACAGCGAATCCATTTCTTCCTCGGGAATTCCGATTCCCTGATCCTGTATGGAGATCCTGAGTGCTTCATCGGAAACGTTCACCATCACACGCACCCACTCGCTCGTAGATTTCGAAAACTTAATCGCATTCTCGACAATCCGCCCCAGCGCATTCGCCAGGTAGTATTCATCCACGACAAGTGCCGGCAATTGATCGGGTATATCGAGAATGAGTTTCAACCCTCTCGCGCCTGCATCTTCTTCAAAACGGCGGCAGGTAACCCGCAGCCATGCGCCCATATCCGCGAGCTCGCGTCTGCGGATTTTGTATGCTTTTTCAGCTTCCCCCGTTTCCAACTCGACGAGGAGGATGAAATCCTCCACAAGTCTATTCAAACGTGTCGCCCCTTTTTTAATTCCCTTCATGAATAAACGAAAATCTTCAGGGGCAATGGTTTTATAATTCTCATCGAGCATTTCTGCGTAATTGAGTATGTAGGACAATGGCGTACGGAATTCGTGACTCATAGTGAGCAGGATATTTTGTTTGATGCCTGCAATCTGCTCATCCTGCACTTTCTTTAAGTCACCCCAACGCGAGAGTTTGGACCTAACAGCAACCAGCAAATCCTCTTCGTCGAAGGGCTTGGTTATGTAATCGTCCGCTCCGAGGTCTTTACCCAAGCGGATGTCATCTCTTCCCCCTTTTGCGGTCAGGAAAATAAACGGAACGCCTAGCAGCTCCGGCTTTTCACGTACTCTGGCCTGGAATTCATAGCCATCGAGCCGGGGCATCATGATGTCGGAAATGATCAAGTCAGGCTTCATATCTTCGAGCAACTCGAGTGCTTCGCCGCCGTTTTCGGCGATTTCGACTCGATAGCCGGTGCTTTCCAGAAGGTCCTTGAGGCCTTCGAGAAGCGAAACGTTATCTTCCACGACCATTATCGTCGGTTCGGCCATTTCAGTCTAAACCTCAATCAATCCACGTTTGCGGTGTGAACATCGACTTTTGATGATGACTATGATGGGCGTGGATGCAAGTTGGATCCATTTCGTTCCTGCTAATCATGCTGCGTGTTAAAACCAATAGATTGTCCGTCTAGTTTGCCCCAATCGCAGTGTGAACGCAAGTTGGCCGTCGAAGGGGAAGAAGACGTTCTACCGCAGCCTCTGGCCTGGCTTGAATCTCAACGTTGATGCAAGGTGCAGCATGCTGATCACTCAATAATGGATCGATGTTTCCCCTTCCCCAGAACCCGGCAACTCTGCATCAGATTTCGAGCGCGAGGAAAGATATTTCGAGCATGGACGACAAAACAGACGGTCACTGATCAGTGAGTGCGTGGCACGGACAGAAGTTTGTACCCACGGCCGCGCTGCGTAATCAAATAGCTCGGATCGGCAGGATCGGTCTCGATCTTGCTGCGCAAGCGACTCACCAATTTCTCCACTCGCGCGTCGTCCACATCTCCAAGGTACTCTTCCCCCCACACGGCTGTAACGATGCGATATTTGTCGGTCAGTTTATCCAGCCGTTCATACAGCAATGCAAGCAAACGGAATTCGAGATCGGTCAACACGGGGATGCGCACGCCGTCGACCCACACGTCGCCCGAGTCCGAATCGAGGTAAACACCTTGCGCATCGATTTCAGGTCCTCTCGATTTCCGCAGCAAGAAATCTTCGAAGATCGGGGAAAAGATTTTTTTGCCGCGGAGGAGCGAGAGTTGTTCCAGATGGCGAAGATGCTGCTGCGGAAGTCCGGATTGGGGATCCATCGCCAATGAACTCAGATGAGCTTGTTCATCCTCGGTAAGCTGATCCCACAGCTTCAGGCATTCTGCCCGTGGCTGCGGTTCACGGCTCACCCGTTCGACTTGAATACTTTTTTTATCATCCGCTGAAGCCGACACCACCTGAGCAACGGCGATCAGCAAACCTGGGTGTCCACCTGCCATCGATACACAAAACAAACGTTGTTCCTCGGATATTGACCCGAGCTGGAGTTGCTCGAGGATGCGTTCGGCTTGTGTGTCATCGAGCAGCGGCATTGGGTAACAAAAGCGGGAGAATAACTCCGCGAATTCCCCTTCGATGGGACGGCCGCGTAAAGCAGGAAGTCCGCGCAGCGTTGCGGTCGCATACGCCAGGCGATCACTGAATCGATCCCTCAGCGCGCGCAAGTTAAGTAGAGCACGTTCGTCGAGCGACGAATAAATTTCGTCGAATTCATCGAGGAGCAGGCAAAGGTTGCCCTCCAATTGTTCACACAGATCGCTCAAGGCAAGATTGAAAGAGAGGGACGCGGCAAAGGCCGATTCGGCTTCCGTTACGGACTCGTAGTAATTCCTCAACCCCTTTGCCAGGTCCTCGGAAATTTGATCCGTCAGCTTCTCCAATACCGTTCGTAGTACGACCTCATAAAACGCCTGAGCCGAAATCGAGACTGCGTGGTTACAATCGATGTAGATTAAAAAGCCATGGCGACCACCGGCTTTATAAAAAGCATCCTTGGCTTCTTGTGTTGCCAGGGATCGCATCAGGGTCGATTTTCCGGAATTGCTTAATCCGGTAATCGCAACACAATTCCCGGTAGCCAGGTCGCCCAGTAATCGAAGTGCCAGATCAGACAGTTGGATATCCATCGGATGTGCTTTTCATCGTTAAAAATATAAGCAGGGTCAATCGTATATTGACCCTGCTCGATTGTCAACCATAATCGCTGCGAATTCTATACGGCTCAGTCTTGTGCCTCGGCACGTGTTCGGATGCCCCTGGCGACGAAAACAACTGCCAGCAAGGCACCTGCAAGCAAGAGCAGCGCGGGCATGCCCACTTCGTCCGCAAATCCGGTCACCGGCAAGGCCGTTGCCGTCGGTGTTCCTCCCCCGCCTCCCCCCATTTCCGCATCGAGCGTAGCTTGTGCGGCTGCGGTCGCCGTGCCCGGTTCGACCGTGCCCAAGGTCAAGAATTCCGTAGGCGTGTTGGTGGGAAGTACAACCACTTGAGTCGGTGTGATCGTCGGAGATGGCGTGGCAGTTTCCGCTTGCGTAGGAGGGGCCACTTGCGCCGTAGCGCCCGACGCTTCTGCAGTTTGCGTTCCGGCGACCTCCGTGTTCTGCAGAACGATTTCCGCCGCTTCTGTTTGTTGAGCCACTTTCTGCCTCGGCGCATACCACAATGCATAGGCCGCCAGGCAAGCCATACTCAGGATCAGCAAGGCGCCCAATCCGACGGCAGCCATTACGAAGGTTCGATTATTCGAAGACTCTCCGGGCAGTAAGCCACCCACCTCAAAATCATCTGCCATAATCCATACTCCTTACTCTCCAAACCGGCAAGCGGCCTCCCGCTGGGCAATCCGCCCACAACCGGCGATGGGTCTCATTGAATCACATCCAAATTATCCACAGGAACGGAGATCACGCCACCCTGTTCCAGTTCAATTTTTGCGCTCACAGCACGTACACCGCTCGGATAGATGCTTGCCCTGGGCAGCATCTCACGCACCTTGCCAACTTTGCCTCGATGGGGTGCACGTAGAATGCGCACGCGAATTCCGCGCTTGATCGGGATCACCTCGTTCGGCAATTCGATGGGCACGTTCGAAGGCAGCGGAATGATGACCTCCGGACGATTCATCTTGTAGGGTTCCATCGGGGTCGCATCGATCGACACTTCCCGTCCCACGTTGCTCCCCAGGATTTGAAAAGCAGCGCTGTTCATCGGCAGCTCCCCAAAACCCTCGGTAATAATCAACGGATAAGGCAATTCCTTCGCGACGGGAATAATATCCGAGAGTATGCTTCCCAATATGACCCCACGCACGGAGATGTCTGTCGCCTGTTTCAATGGCGCAGGGTGGTCGCAAATTCCCGCCACCACGACCGCGCCGCGCAATTTGATATCGAGTTGCCCCGCCCGCAGTCTGCTCGACGGATCATCCCCTGCGAGCCGCATGATGCCGGCATCCTGCAAACCATTCCCCCATATGCCTTGAACCAGGGCGCCGGAAGTTTCGAGAGTAATGGTTTGAACGCCATCCGTTGCAATTACCCGGCCGGGGAAACCCGCCTGCAGTTCCATCGGTTCTGCCCGCACTTCGAAAAGAACCCGTCCCCGCGTGATCGCCACGATGCGCCCATCGTGTGGAGCGCGTACCGTTCGCCGCGCAAAACCCACCGGGCCGGCGATTATCTCTCCCTTTTCAACCCGTTCTCCGGCTTTACGCACCAGGTATTGCCCCGCGCGGCGCACGGGCACACCCAAGCCGCGAGCGACGTTCAAAAAATAATGATGCGGTGTGGGTGCGGATTCTGCCAACACCTGGTCTCCCTTGACGGTTTCATTCACGCCCACAAGCACCGTTCCGGGAACTGGCATCAAGCGTTCTCGCCGGATCGTCGTCATGGGAACGACATGAGTCACGGGTATGTGATACGATTTTTTCATATCTCACCGTGCCCTACGTTGCAAGGTTGATGCCAGACCACTATTCCATCGCTCCAATGTCCCACAGCCATTTCTGGTTGAGTTCCCGCCGGTGGGCCGGATCCTTCGAAAGCTGCAAAGGACGGCCCCGTCCATCGATGACGAGACCTACAGCTCCTCCGGAAACACGGATCGTCCCCGCCTTCCCGGGTCCGCCGAAACCTACATCGATGCCTCGCTCAGGCCGGATGGTAAGCCTGCCTTGTTCTCCCTGGGAAAGCGGTATGCGCACCAATTGCCCCTTTCTCACCTCCCCGGTGACTTCTTCGCCGCCGTCCGTTCGCTCGAGTCGTAAACTTAAAATACGGCGACCCTTACGCGATCGTCCGATGGGTGCGATGACCGTACCCAAGCTGATGTAGCTCCCGGTCTCGAGGACTTGAACGGTCACGACCGGCATCTGTCCAGCCGCAACGCCGAGTGCCGGGGTCAGGCTGTTGGGATCGAGAACCAAAGTCGTGACACCGGTCGGTTGAATTGCATCCAGAAGCATCAAGGCGGCGAATTCCGGCCGGGGTACACCTGTCAGCACGCCGCCGCTGGCGATGATGGGTTCCAACGGCGGCATTAAAACAGAAGAACGCGCAGCGCTGTTCCCCGCCCAACCCGAACGTGCCCTTTTAACCGCCAAACGCACGATTTCCCGGGCCAGGGCATGCTCAAGATGCAGCTCTTCGAGAATTGTCGGTACCGTGCGCGGAAATAGCGTCTTGTTGTGAATGTAATCACGCACGTAGGAATCGGGAAGTTCGATCGGCAACCAGCGCTTGATATCGCTTATCCTGCCGCGTTCAAGAATGCCGTTCAACGACGTACCTATACCCAAATCAGCCAGGATGGAGACATCGAGATTGCCGTCGAAAGCAGCGGCAACGGTCACTTGACTGGCGCCCAGGTCGATGCCCAGGACACCTTTTTCCGGACTGTATACCTGACTCAAATAACGGATCACTCGGCCAAAAGCATCCGCCGTCAGCATGAAGTGACCGTCCGACCAATCGATAAGTTCGTCAAATCCCGCAATTCTTCCCGCACGCAACTCGGCGATGCCGTCCGTAACGCGTTTACGAGCCGGAGCGATGTCTTCCATTTCGATGCTCGGCCGCACGTTCAACGACGGGATGAGAGTCGCCCAATCTCCGAAATAATCCTCTACGGCGCCGACGATCTGCTGGTTGCCCGCGTAGATGATTCTGGGCTGTTGGTTGATGGGTAGCAATCGTGACGCCAGGCTCACGGTTTCGACCATTCGCAGGACCGAATCCATCGCTCCGCCGTCCGTACCTCCAGCAATGAGGATCAAATCCGGTCGCGCGGATAGAATGGCATCGATTTGCTCTTCATCCCTGCGGCGGTCCATGAGGTCGATCTCGCCGACCACATCCAGATAACTCATCGCCGCCAGGCGGCGCACGCTCTCCACGGAAACCCCGGGCATGAGACCGACCAGGATGGTGCGCACTTTCGGCCCGGCGGTGGCCGTAGCCATAAAGCGGTCGACCCCAACGCTGGCGCTGGCGACCGGCATGATCAAATTTTCGGAATCATCGATGAAGGATCGCCCAGAGATGCGCTTCAATTCATCCAACACATTGCGCACACCTTCGCTGATGTCGAACAACGGGGCGCCCGAAGTCGAAGGAACTCGTCCGGTTGCAACGAGGCGATACTGTCCGTCGACGACGTCGAACAGGATCGCACGCGTGTGCACACTGCCCACGTCGATCGCCAGGAGGGTTTCAATGTCGATGTTCGTGCTCATCCGCCCACCAACTTATCCGCCAATATCGTCAAGACATCCTTCAGGAATTTGAAACGCTCAGCAAGTATGACGATCGACGATGCCAGGGCGCCGGCGTACATCACCCCAAAAGTCGCAGCGATGAAAAACTTGCCGACGGCAGCCAATACGCTCGTTATGAAAGGCCGGCGAGCTTCACCGGAAAGCTCCCGTTTGGCGCTGAAACGGAAATATATCAACGTGCTGATCGTACCCAGGGGCATTACGACCGCATATATAAGCCTTTCGAAGATCGGCTCTTCCGCATTCGACGATTGGAGAAGAGAATCGACTGTCTCTGTGGCGCTCAGGGATTGTGGGATCAACGTGCCTGTAATACCGCCGCCAACAACAACAGCGGCGCCTACACCCACGAGGATTGCCATCGGTAAACCGCCGTAGCGGGCGCCGCCCGGAAAAATCTTCAAGGTTAGAAGCAAAATCATCAAACACGGGATCAGCAAGTTAATGATGTTTGTCGATTCGAAGATCTCCTGAAGACTACTATCGAGCAGCGGCGAAAAAAGACCAGGACCCAAGACACTGTGCGCAGCAACAGAGCCCGCATACCCAGCAGCAACCCCGATAAAGATGTACGTCGCCAGACGAAAAAGGAAATTGTCGCCGATGATGTAGGTCAGTACCATTACGGTCAGCAGCGCGGCGATGAGTGTGCCGACGAGATCGAGGCCGCTGAGTTCAGTCATCCACGCCACCTCGAGTCGTTCTCATGCCGAGACGCCACAATCCTCTTCCGAGGCCGTACAATCCACCCACCAGCAGAATTAGCAGGACGGAAAACATGCCGAACCCAAATGCATCCCATCTATTCTCTGCTGCGTGGGTCTGTCCGTTTATATATAACTCATAGCCAACTGCCGTCGGCATTCCGGCAATAATACCTTGGACCTGTGGATTCGTAGATTCGTGGTACGGCCGCACCAACGGCTCTGCGCCTGCACTTAAGACCATGATCAGCGGTTTGCCATCCATCCAGTTTGGTGCCTGCTCGGCCCAGGTGCGCGCGCTTTCAGGTCCGGCGGTGATGACCGCAACCATGCTGAAATCAGAGAGTCTCTCGACGTCTCCGAGAAGCTTCGATTGCCAGGCAGAATTTATACGCTCACCCTGCAGCCCATCCTTAATTTGCGCATCTTGTAATGTGGTCGGGATCTTGAAGCCCCTCGGAACAGCACTGCGTGGTGCGGCCGCAAAAACCTGAACCGCAGTCGGACCGCCCGATAAATATCCCAGGTGGATGTAATTGGTCCAGTTCTCTCCATATTTACTGAGAATCGCTTCGGCCAACAAGGGTCCGGTGGGCGTCGTGGATAACGTTGCGATGGGAACCCCTCGCCGGACAAGATGCTCCAGGAATGGCCCTGCAATCGTGCTCAGTTCGCCGTTGTATCCGGGTGGATAATCGAACACGACGAGCGCCGGTGCATCCGTGGGAAGACTCTCAACCACCGCAATAAACTTCGAGAAATCGGGAAACAACTTCTTGGGGAACACACCGAAAAAGATCGAAGGTAAAAACGTCGGCATTGCCACGCTCAGCACCAGGACAATGCTGATGATCCAACGCAACAGCGGCAGGCTCGTTCGTGCAGGTTGAGCCGGTGGGAACTCACGCTCTTCCTCGACGAGAATATGTTGTAGGATTTCAGCCTGCGCAAACTGGCGCTCAGTGACCTCGAGACCCGCAGACCCGATCGTCGCAGGATGCGGCATGGCCACAACCGGCTCCGCCATGAGCACACCCCGCAACCCGGCCAATGGACCGGCCGATTCTACGGCTTGACTGTCGGCAGATTCCCCATCCATGACCGAACGGAAACTGTCAACGGGACGCATGGCTTCCAACCAGGAGGGCAGTGTGGCAGGCGCTAACGCCGCATCATCTACGATCTCCCCTCGACCTGGCGCTCCAGCAGGTCCTTGCATGTCTGCCAACCAATCCGGCAGATCGATATCGTCTAAGCTTAGATCGACTCCGCCCGTATCCGTAGGGGGCTGTTCTTCTCCGAGAATTAGCGCGGATGTTGATGGAGGCTCGACGGCTTCCGGCGGCACATGTTCTGCAACTTCCGGAACGTCCGCATCCAAACCGAGTTCTACACCAAAAATGCGTTCTTCCGCCGACTTCGCCGGAGCAACTTCAGGTTCCTCCCTGGGAAGTGCGCCTTCGTCCATCGGCGGAGCAGACTGCTGCGGCTCGCTGGACTCCAGCCAATCGAAAGCCGGTTCTTCTGGCACTTCATGCGCCACTGCTCCACCTTCCCACGGCATCCCGGAAGGTTTGTCCAGCCCCTCGACTTCGGGCCATTCGAATTCGAGATCCTCGGAAAACGCAGCCGCTTCACCAGCGGCAAGCCCGCTTGAATCTCCCTCATCCGGGGACGGCTCCGGTTGAGATTCCGCGGAAGCCAGCCACGGTAATTCAACTTCTGAAACATCAGCATCGAGAGCGCCTGGTTCTTCCGGATAATCGTATTCCCCACTTGCCGGGGAGGAAGGTTCTTCGGCCATGAAAGGTAGTTCTTGCCGATCATCGATTCCCGCCGAGGCGGGTTCATCCCCTGCCGATTGGCTGAATTCCAGTGCGGCTTGATCGGACTCCGACCCCAAGTCCGCCTCTGCTTCCTCCATCTGCCCCATGAGGCGCGCAGAAATTTCCACATCCTCCACGCCGGCGCTGTCGCCCTGTCCAAGGCGGGATCGCCAATCCACATCGTCAATTTCTGGCGCTTCAGGCTGAGCTACAATCTCTTCAGATTCGCGCTGGCGAATACGCGCCAACCAATCCGGAACCTCACCCTCTTGCGCGTCAGGGGCAGGTTGAGAATCCTCAGGTGATGCGCGCTGAGCCGCCCAGTCTGGCTCGGTTTCCTGCTCAGCTTGCTGATCTGCTTGTCGAGCCTGCGTGTCGCGCAATCTCCCAAGCCAATCCGGGGTTGCATCGGGAGTGATATTCTCCGACTGCTCCTCATCCCGAGCCTCCGGCTCTGCTGCACCACTGCGCATGCGCGATAACCAATCCGAACCCTGTGCCGCTCCGCTGTCCGCTTGTGGCGCTGGCGTTTCGAGTCTGTCGTCCGCCGCGCTGGACGGACCGTTGTTCGCGATCAGGGGTTTCAAGCGCGCATGACAGGAAACGCACACTTCCGCATCTTCAGGGTTCGGCTGGCTGCACATGGGACAGCGAATTTCCGCCATGCGTTCAATCCCCGTACGGTCGATCGACGGCCAACAAGACCCGCAAACCGGTAACGATTGCCCCCAGGGCGACACCCAACAGAATACCCCGCGCTCCTCCCGAGGCCAAAACTTGGACCAGCCATTCCCGCAATCCGGAAAGATTTTCGAACATATCGTCCGAGAAAAAAGGCCATTGCACTGTACCCAAAAGAACGAAAAAAGCCGCACCGGCAAAAGCCATGCTGGCCCAATCGCGTTTCTGGATTACAAGCCGGAAACCCGCCACAGCCAGAGTTATCGGCAATAAGGCCATCAAGCTGGTCTCGATGGGCAAATGGATGTAATTGAATACCATGACCATGATTTCACTATCGGGGCGGAACAGAAAGCCAAATATAACGGTTGCGATCAACGCCAACATCAACACAATGCTGTAAGGCCAGCCCGGCTCCATATCCTGAACTTTAATAAAATGGACATAAAGGATGTTGACGATTCCGAGCATTAACGCCCAGGCAGCGATGAGAACCGCCCAACGCATGAGTACCAAACGCATGGCGACGATGATTTCATAGTCGATAAAGTAGCCCAACAGAACAAACAGTCCCGCAGCGCCCGCCACAACGGCCCAGACAAGGTGCGCACCCAATTTCACTAGAACGCCCCCAAGCCGCGCAAGATCGTGCCCGCCAATATGGCGCCGATAATGATCATTCGCATCAGGTCTTGTACACGTAACCCCGCTCGGTGTACCGGGTGCTGATTGAAATAAGCCCCTGCAGCGAAGAGTTCCTCCCCGACAAGCGGATCTTCCGCCGTAGCGTAGATCAACGCTTGAGACTGCACGTCATCGGTGCCGGCCAGGCAGAACGCCCCCAGCCGGGTCCCGAAATCCACGGCCAGCGCTCCTTCATAACCGAATGAGCCAGCCAAAACGTGAACGGATACCTTCTCCGTGTCGATCAGGACGGGAAGATTTGCGATGTATGAGAATGGGGTCGGACCGAGCATCCTTCCAGAATTGGGGCTGTATGCCTCGCTGGCGTTGATGCGATTGTAGGTCGTTCGGAGGGTATCCTGCGCCAGGAGCGCCATTGCAGCATCCCCCGCGGTGACGACAACCGGCCGGTCGCTGACGGAGGTAATTTCAGCAATTTTCGACGCAATCGTCAATCCAATTAATGCGGGTGCAACGTCCGTGCCGATCACCGAACCGGTGCCCAGTGACACGTGAACGCGTTCGCCGGCTTCGACCGCTTCTTCGATCGCCGCTCCCAAATCATCGTATGCAGGCAAGGGACGAAAGACGGCGGGCCAACGCCTGCCAATGGTGGCGTAGACGATCATGCCCCCGATGAAGAGCATCAAAACCAATATCCCCACCACGTTCAACGGGCTATTCCTCCTCCAGCAGTCGATGGATCAGATCCTCGACCTGATCGGGATCCTCCAGAAGATGCGCAAAATCCCGGATCGAATCGCTGCGCCAACCAATCACTGGCTCGAACAAGAACAACACTTGGGCGCCGATATACGTCAAGGAGCGGAATGCCTCGAGAAATCCGGCAGCTGCAAATCCCAAGCCGAAATGTCGAAGCCAATTTGCGGCACGTTCGGAAGTACTGCGCTCTTCGTTCACCTACGCGCAGTATAGCATATCCCGCGCGCGCAGGAAACATGGATCATTTTAAACGCCATAATGGAATTCCGCCTCCGCTCGAGTCAAGATTCTAGTACCTCACCTGGGGTCGGTCAAGCACAGGGGTGGGACCCCTGTGCTTGGCCCAGCATGCGCGCGTGTCTTTGTGTCCCGTTCGGTGGAGGGCGAACGTTTGCCGGGTTGTATACATAGAACGTTTGTGCTATCATGATAAGTGTATGGACACGCTGGACAAATTGTCTCTTTCCGCTCAAGCGATGGCCTTCGAAGCCGAAGGCAATGCCTCGATTCAAAAACAGAGGAAAAGCTGCGCTTTTACGCCGGCCGAACTACGGAAAAAATACGGAGAAAAATGGGACGATCGCGTGGTCAACATCGACGGCAAGGACATTCCCATCACGAACGCCGTCTTCTCCGGAGGCAAACGTATTCCCTTGTTGAAGGCCATGCTCAGTACAGCATGCGAACGGAACTGCCGTTATTGTCCCTTCCAGGCCGGTCGTGACTTTCGCCGCGTCACATTTTCAGCAGAAGACCTGGCCCGGACATTCTTCAGGTTGTATCAGATGCGAGCCGTCGAAGGTATTTTCCTTTCCGCCGGAGTGATCTGCGGTGGAAGCATCACGCAGGCCAAACTGCTCGACGCCGCCTCGATCCTGCGCCACAAACTCGGATATCAAGGCTACCTGCATCTAAAAATCATGCCGGGAGTCGAACGGGATCAAGTGCTTCAGGCGATGCGGCTGGCGGATCGCGTCTCGATTAATCTCGAGGCACCCGGCCAGAACCACCTGTCACGTATCGCCCCGATGAAACGATTTCACGAGGAACTGCTCCGATCATTGATTTGGGTGGAGGAAATCCGCCAGAATCGAGACCCCATCGAGGGGTGGAATCGAGTCTGGCCATCGAGCAGCACGCAGTTCGTCATCGGCGCTGCCGGAGAGAACGATCTCGAAGTCCTCAGTCTGGTCGAGAAATTATTCCAAAATGTGGGTTTGAAACGCACCTATTTCGAGGCCTTCAATCCCGTAGCCGGAACTCCGCTGGAAAACCACACCCCTACCGATCCGCTTCGTCAGCATCGGCTGTATCAAGCATCCTTCCTGATGCGCGATTATGGTTTCGACTTCGAAGAAATATCGTTCACACAGGACGGATTTCTACCGCTCGACCGCGATCCAAAAATTGCCTATGCACAGAACGCATTAACCCACACGCCGGTGGAGATCAATCGGGCGGATCGAGCGGTTCTCTTACGCGTGCCGGGAATCGGTCTCAAGAGCGCAGCTTCGATTCTCAAACTGCGCCGGGAGCAGCGTTTCCGTGAATTGGGAGACCTGCGAAGGATCGGCGTCGTGGCCGAGCGAGCTGCGCCATACATCACGCTCGATGGTCATCGACCGGCCATGCAGCTTGATCTTCTATAAAGTTCATCGCCAATCTTGTTACTGATGTAGCGCCGCGTTGAGTACGCCCGGCGTTCACGCGATTTCTACTCCGTCCCGGAAGAACGCCCGTCGGAATTCCCTACCCATTGAGGAGAATTTCCATTTTCCCCATTCGGGCATCCAGAATCTGAGATTGGAAATCTTGGAATCCCAATCGTCGACAAAGTGACCGGCTTACGTGGAACTACGTTATACTGCATGTAAGGCCATCAAGCCGATGTGCACGAGGAGGCTGTCTGAAGTTTCATGCATCCTTGACACACAGAGGCAGGGTTTCATGACTTCTTTTACGACGATCGACTACCACGTAACTTCACGCTGCAATCAAGAATGCCCGTACTGCTGGGGTCCCCAGGATTTCGAAAACGAAGTCGACACCGACATAGCCATCGCAATCGTTAAGAAAATTCATTCCTTTGGGGCACAGCGGATCGTCTACACAGGCGGCGACCCTCTGTTGCGAACGGACATCGGCGTATTGATTCGATACGCCAAACAACTCGGTTTGGAAGTCGCACTATCGACGACGGGGGATGAATTGAACTACGGCTTCTTAAGGGGCTACGGCCAGTGGATCGATTTGATCTCACTCCCAATCGACGGACCTTCGGAGGAGATTTCCAGCCGCACGAAAAAACCGGGGCACTTCCAGGCGATCCTGCGAGATCTGGATCTACTCACGCAATTTCCCTCGATCGATGTAAAAGTCGCCACTCCGGTGACAAGCTGCAACCTGGATTCCGTCCCTGCCATCGTTGATTTACTCGACGGCTACGCCGAGCGGATGCAAAATCGCCTCTTCTATAACGTATTCCAGGCCTTCCCACGCTCCATGGCGGAATGCGATTGGGAAGAAATCCTCGTCGACGGCGAGGCGTTCTCGCACCTGCGCCAAACCATCGAAAGCAACTCTCATCGGTTCCAAATCAACTGGCTCGATCACGAGACACTCGACCGCCTCTACGTCATGGTTTTCCCGGACGGTACGCTCAGCGTGCCCTCCGGCTCGGATTATTTGAACTACGGGCCAATTTTGGACGTCGACGACCTCGATGCGCTGCTCGGCCGGACCGATTTCGATGCTCCCAAACACCAGCGGCATTCACGCGGCTGGAACAAATCGGCAGCCAAACCAAACTAGGGCTTTATAAATCCAGCCGAAAGCAAACCACCCGCTTGCAGTACGCGGGTGGTTCGAAATTCGTTTCAGCGGAGATCACGCCGCCTCTTCGCTCGCGTGCGGATCTCCCCTTCGGACTAAGAAATCCTCGACCAGCAGAAGCTGCTTTTCCCCCGCTCTGCGGATGACCGAAAGCAATTCATCCATGGTGGATACTTCCTCCAATTGCTCCGTCACGAACCAGCGCAGGAAATCTTGAGCGATGTGATCGTTCTCCTTGATGGCCAAATCCATGAGATTGTTGATCTGTTTGGTCACTTCCACTTCCCAATCGAGCGCTTTTTGAACGGCGGCTTCAGCGGATTGGATGTCGGTCGGAGGTGCCGGAATCGAAGGAATCTCGACGCGGCCGCCTGCATCCAGGATGTAGCGCACGAACTTCATCGCATGCATGCGCTCTTCATCCGATTGGCGGAAAAAGAAACCGGCCAACTCGGGCAGCGACTCGTTATCGAAATACGAGGCGATAATCAAATACTGGTTTGAGGCGCCCAATTCGCTGCCGATTTGTGCGTCCATGGCTTGATTTAACGCTTTACTGATTAACATCTTCATTTACTCCTTCCAACGATGCACGCCTCTTGGCGTACACTCGTGTATAAAATTGAATGGATACACCTCACCCCTTTAGATGATTAGAATTCACAGAAGTTACTTGCGTCCGATAAAGGGAGAGCGGACCTCTATGGTAATGCGCCGATGTACTCGAGTGCGTACTGGGCATCGAAGTAGTTCGGATTCACGCGCAGTGCGGCTCGAAAATCCTCGATAGCCCCGTTGATGTCTCCGAGTTGATAGCGCGCCCAGCCACGCCACAGCATGGATTCTTCCGCCTTGTTCGTCCGCCGTAAAGTTGCATCAGCCAGATCGATTACGTCCTGATAGCGGCCCTGGTTGAAATAGGCGATATACGGGCCGAACTGATAGCGCGTGAAACGCCAGGGAAGGCCGATGGCTAGAGCAGTATCGAACGCATGCGCCGCTTCGCTGTAACGATCGAAGTAGAGCATGTTGGTGCCCAGATTAAACCATGCATACGGATCTTCCACATCGAGTTCGATTTCATCCTCAGCGGTCTGCAACGCCCGTTCCCGGTT
>DAOUEE010000206.1:0-9961 GCA_034430695.1 Anaerolineales bacterium
GAATTCAGGCGCTGCGCCTGCCGTTCGGGTAAGCCGGCTTCGAGGATTCGGGTCTGCACCCGGGCGATGTCGTAGACGATCCGGCGCATCTCCCAGGTGCTGGCCTCGATGTCGAGAATGGCGTATGAGGCGCGCGGATCCCGATCGCGCGGTTGCCCGACGGAGCCGGGATTGAGAATCATCTTCGGCGAAAGCGCCATCTCCCCTTCCCATTTTATGCGCCTCGTCTTGGAGAAAGTATCGCCCGGCGGTCGATGATAGATCACCGGAAGATGGGTGTGGCCGATGAGGGCATAATCCGTTTTTAACGCATCGAAACTTCGATCCGCGGTATGTTGATCCAGCACGTATTCCCAGATGGGTTGATTGGGGCTGCCATGGACCAGCGTATAGTTCTGGGTGGTAATCTTGCTGGGAAGCGAGCGCAAATATTCGATGTTCTCGTCCGAGAGCTTTTGACGCGTCCAGGCTGCAATTGCGCCCGCTTCACGATTGAAGCGGGAAAGGGGGATCATACCGATAGCGGCCTGGTCGTGATTGCCGATGAGACAGAGCAAATCCGGAAGAGAGCGGACGAGTTCGACACATTCGTTAGGATCGGGACCATAACCGACAAGATCACCGAGACACCAGACGGCTTCGTACGCTTCCGCAACATCGAGAACCGCTTCGAGCGCGCTTAGATTTGCATGGATATCCGAGATGACGAGTACGCGCATGACCAGATAGTAGCACGGAGATGCTGGTAAGGAAAGGGGGTAAATAGGTGTAAATCGGGCGTCTGGCGACGGTGAGAGGTGCACCGGAACAGCAATTCGCTTCGCCCTTTTCTCCAGGTTGCATGCGGCTGCAATTAAGTGGAAGGGACACGCCTCACAAAGCACCAGGAGGAGTGCTTGTTATGGCCATCTGGCTGACGTATAATGCCTCGCGGTCGATGCCTATTCTTGATGAACGAGCCCTCGAATTTCTCAGCCACAGTCCCGAACAGACTCGGCGATTGGGTGTGCGGCTGGGCGAATTGATCCAATCCGGGGATTTGCTTTGTCTATCGGGCGATCTCGGTTCTGGTAAAACGACCCTGGCGCAAGGAATCGCGCGCGGCTGGGGCTCGTTGGACCCGGTCACCAGTCCAACGTTTATTCTCATCAACGAATACCATCGTGCCGATTCGGCGACGTTGTACCACTTCGACGCATTTCGATTGAGCGGCGTCGCGGAAGCCGAGGCGCTTGGATGGTATGACCTGTTGGACGGTGCAGGGCCGGTGATCATCGAGTGGCCGGAGAGAATCGCCGAAAGCCTGCCGGAAGATCGACTCTGGGTCAGTTTGCGCTGGGTGGACGAGATGCGGCGCGGTTTGCACTTCGAAGCCCGAGGGGTGCACTACGAACGGATGCTGCAAGCCTTCCGTCAAACGACCTTCGGGGGTTGAGCGTGTTACTTGCCCTGGATACAGCAACGCGGATGATCGGGATCGCCTTGCATGATGGCGAGAATCTGCTGGCCGAATCACTCTGGCTGGGCGGACGACGTCATACCGTGCTCCTGGCGCCTGAAGTGGCGTTGATGCTGCGTAAAATCAATCGTACAGCAGACGCGTTGACCGCCGTCGCAGTTACGTCCGGTCCCGGATCGTATACCGGCCTGCGGATCGGTATGGCCTACGCAAAAGGACTTGCACTCTCGCACCAGCTTCCGTTGGTCGGGATTCCAACGCTGGACGTGCTGGCTCGAGGTCAGCCAAAGCGTTCGGAACCCATGCTGGCGGTGATCGAAGCTGGCCGCAAGCGAGTCGTTGGAATGTGGTACAAATGGGGGCGGAGTGGATGGAAGGCACGCGGTGAAGCCGGAAATTATTCCTGGGAAGAAGTCATCTCGCAGCTTGAAAAGAAGAGTTACGTATGTGGAGAGATCAGCACGGCGGCCCGCAAGAAATTAAAGGAAGCATCCAACGTCCGTTTGGCCTCTCCCGCAAACTGCGTTCGGCGTCCGGGAATACTTGCGGAATTGGCCTGGGAAAGAATCCATAAGGGAAAGCTTCCCGACATCGCAGCAGTCCGACCTGTGTACCTCGACTCCGGAAACGACAGTAAATGATGATCGTAGCAAAATCCACAGTGACCATTCGCCCGATGACGGTTGAGGATATATCAGATGTTCTCAAGATCGACCGTCTATCGTTTCCCATCTCCTGGTCGGAACGTTCCTACCGCTACGAACTGGAGAGCAATTCGGCCGCGCAGTTGCTGGTGGCGGAATACATCCACCCGGATCGAGTCGAGCTGGTTGGGTATATCGGATTCTGGTTCGTCGTCGATGAAGTTCACATCAGCACCCTGGCGGTCCACCCACATTATCGGCGCCGGGGCATCGGGGCCTGTTTGCTCGCCGATGCGCTTGACTTGGCCGCGAGTCTGGGAGGCGCCATCGCAACGTTGGAAGTGAGGACATCCAATCAGATAGCCATGCATTTGTATCAGCAGTTCGGTTTCGAAGTCGTTGGACGAAGGAAGAACTACTATCAAGATAACCGGGAAGACGCCTGGCTCATGAGGCTGGATCGTTTGAACGGCGTTCGAGCTGCGACAGGAGGTTCAGGGACGTGAATCCGGAGGAGGAACTAAAGCAGGTTGCTGCCGAGGTGTCGGTCTGTGTCGATTGTGGGTTGCATCACTCACGCAAGAACGCTGTGCCCGGAGAAGGTCCGGCGGATGCCGATTTGATGTTTATCGGAGAAGGCCCGGGTTTTCATGAAAACGAGCAGGGTCGTCCATTCGTGGGCGCGGCAGGACGCTTTCTCGAAGAATTGCTGGAAAGCATCGGTTTGAAGCGCGAGGACGTTTTCATCGCAAATGTGGTTAAATGTAGGCCGCCCGGCAATCGAGATCCCCAGACTGACGAGATCGATGAATGTTCGAAGTACCTCGAGCGACAAATCCGGGCCATTAATCCCAAGGTGATCGTTACCCTGGGGCGGTTCTCGATGGGACGTTATTTTCCGGGAGCACGCATCAGCACCATTCACGGTCAGGCGCGTGTCGTGAATCATCGACTCATTGTGCCGATGTATCATCCGGCAGCGGCCTTGCATCAGCCTTCCCTGCGGCAGGTTGTGCAGGAAGATTTTTCCCGCCTGCCCGAAATGATCACCAAAGGCGAAAGCATACCGCCTTCCGACGCCGTTCCACCCGTCGATGCGGAACAGCTCAATTTGTTCTAAAACCCAACGCGGGAGTATATGAGACATATGTCGAAGAATAAAGAGTCCTTGCCGGTCGCCGCGCAAGAATTGGTAGATAGATTTTCGAAACGTGAGGCGCATCTCGGTGTCATCGGTTTGGGCTACGTCGGCCTTCCATTGGTGGTCGTGCTTGCCGAGGCCGGTTACGTTGTGACGGGAGTCGACGCGGACGCCGATAAGGTGGCACACATCCAACGGGGAGAAAGCTACATCGAAGACGTACCCAGCGAGAAGATCGCAGCCCTGGTTCGCGAAGGCCGTATCTCTGCCTCCACGACGTACGCGGCGTTGGCAGACATCGATGGTGTGAGTATCTGCGTGCCCACTCCGCTGCGGAAAACGGGCGATCCCGATCTGTCGTACATCGTTTCCGCAACGCAGTCTTTGGTCCCTTATTTGCATGAAGGGATGGTCGTCGTGCTCGAATCGACGACTTACCCGGGCACGACGCGCGAGATGGTCCTGCCGGAATTGGAAAAGGAAGGGCTCATCGTGGGAGAGCATATTTTTCTGGCTTTTTCCCCCGAACGCGTCGACCCGGGCCGGGAGGATTGGACCACGTTTAACACACCCAAGGTCATTGGAGGCATTACGCCGGTTTGCACGCAGGTGGCGGCGACGATGTACTCGCAGGCGATGGAAAACGTCGTGCCGGCCAGTTCTACAGAAGTGGCGGAGATGACGAAGCTGCTCGAAAACACGTTTCGCGCCGTGAACATCGCCCTGGTGAACGAAATGGCGCTCATGTGTAACCGCCTGGGAATCGACGTGTGGGAGGTGATCGAGGCTGCGTCGACGAAGCCCTTCGGGTTCATGAAATTCACGCCGGGCCCGGGATTGGGAGGTCATTGTATCCCCATCGACCCGCTGTATCTGTCGTGGAAGTTGAAGAGCGTTAAATATAACGCCCGCATCATCGACCTGGCGAGCGAGATCAACACCAACATGCCCCGGTACGTCGTCCAACGCATCCAGAATGCCTTGAACGACCAAGCCAAGCCGATCCGCGGATCGAATCTGCTCGTGCTGGGTGTGGCATACAAGGCCGACGTCTCCGACATGCGCGAGTCACCAGCACTCGACGTGATCGGCTTGCTGCGCGAAAAAGGCGCGCAGGTGGAGTATTACGACCCGTTCGTGTCCTCGATACGACACGAAGGTTGGGATCTCGTTTCGGTTACCGCTCTCATTGCTGCCGTCCAAAAGGCGGACTGCGTCGTGATCATCACGGATCACAGCGATGTCGATTACGCCGCAGTCCTGCAGAACGCAAAGTTGATCTTCGATTCCCGCAACGCACTCGGCCGGCTGGGCCTGGATGGTCCTCAGGTGGTGAAATTGTAATGGGCCGCTATCTTCTCACGGGCGCGGCGGGTTTCATCGCCTCCCGGGTGGCGGACATGCTGCTCGACGCCGGCCATGTGGTACTCGGGCTGGACAACATGAACGACGCCTACGACGTGTGCATGAAAGAATATCGACTGGCGAAACTGGAAAAGCGTCCCCATTTTCATTTCCAGCATCTGGACGTTGCGGACCGCGACCGCATGGCGGCTTTCGAGGACGATGGTGAAGCGTTCGATGCGGTGATCAACCTCGCTGCACGCGCCGGGGTGCGATACAGCGTTGAAAACCCCTGGGAATACTTCCGGACGAACGTCGACGGCACCTTGAACCTGTTGGAATTTGCCTGGCGGCGGAAGATCCCCAAGTTCATTCTGGCCTCTTCATCCAGTGTGTACGGGCCCGATGCCCCGCTGCCTACACCCGAGGATGCGGATACGAACAGACCGCTGCAGCCCTACGCAGCCAGCAAGAAGGCCGCCGAAGTGCTGTGTCATGCGTATCACGCACTGCGCGGCCTGGATGTCACGATCTTTCGCTATTTCACGGTTTACGGCCCTGCAGGCCGGCCGGACATGGTCATGTTTCGTTTCATCCAGTGGATGTGCGAAGGGCGGACCGTCTATGTCAACGGAGACGGCAAGCAGTCGCGTGGTTTCACATACGTGGATGACATCGCGCGGGGCACGATTTTAGGATTGCAGCCCGTCGGCTACGAGATATTCAATCTGGGAGGCCACCAGCAGGTCAGTCTCGAAGAATTGATCCGCGGGCTCGAAGCGCGCATCGGATCGAGTGCAAAGGTTGAATATCGCGAAGCGCATCCGGCTGATTTGCTGAGAAATTGGGCCGACGTGGAAAAAGCGAAACGGATTCTGGGGTGGGAACCTGAAATCACTTTCGATGAGGGCCTGGATGCTGCATTGGCCTGGTATCAGTCCGAACGTGCTTGGGCCTGCGAAGTCGATACCTCGGATTGAAGCCGAAGCATGTCTTCCATACTTCGTTGGATTTCGGCGCTAGCCGCACGCTTTTTGGATAACCCGCTGTTTCGGCGGGTCATCCGCAATACCGGGTACCTGTTCAGCGCGCAGACGATTTCGGCTGCGATGAGTTTCGGCCAGGGGATTTTTACGGCGCGCCTGCTCGGCGTCGAAGGGGCAGGGTATGTGGGCATCATCACCCAATTTTCCAGCAACATCAACCGCCTGATCTCGTCCCGCATGGCGGAATTGGTGGTGAATTATCTGGGTAAATTCACTGCAAACGGCAGCGAACGGCAAGCTGCGGCGCTGTTCAAAGCTGCGGCGCTGTTCGAAATCGCCGGATCTGCTTTGGCGTATTTTCTGGTGGTTGCGCTCTCTCCGCTCGGCGCCGTGATCTTTGCGAAGAATGAGAGTCTCGCGGGTTTGTTTGCCTTCTATGGGTTATCGGTGTTGGCAAACCTGATGTATGAAAGTGCAACGGGACTGCTGCAGTTCTACAATCGTTTTCGGGTGATTGCTCTCATTACAGTGGGACAAAGTGCACTCACCCTGATCCTGATCGGTCTGGCATTTATTACCAGTCAATCGCTAAGAGCTGTGGTAACGGCCTATCTGGTCGGTAAAATCGCACTTGCTGTGAGCATCTCCTTGATCGCCTTGTGGCAGGCGCGTAAGGTGTGGGGTGCGGGGTGGTGGCGTGCACCGCTTTCGCTGCTCAAGGAATCTCGCCGGGAACTCTTACACTTTGGTGTTAGCACCAATCTTTCCGGCACGTTGAAATTGCTGACACGGGACAGCGAGATTTTGTGGCTCGGGGCTTTCAGCACACCGCTTCAGGTCGGTTTCTACAAGATTGCCCGGGCGATCACGAATTTCCTGATGATGCCGGTTACGCCCTTGATAACCACGACGTATCGCGAAGTGGCACGGGAGATCGCAGATCGTGCCTGGGCGAACGTACGTTATTTACTGCGCAGCGGCACCATTCTCGCGGCCATCTATACCGTTCCGGCGAGTATCGGCCTGTTGCTCTTCGGGCGCTGGGTCGTTGGCCTTTACGGAACGGATTTCCTGCCGACGTCCTACACGAGTTTACTCATTCTGCTCGTGGGTGTGATTCCGGTCAATATACTGTTCTGGAATCAGGTGGTGCTGCTCCCGCTTGGGATGCCCCAGTTTCCGACGCAGATACAATTCGTAGCAGCGGTACTCAAGATCCTGGGAACTTTCCTGCTCGTGCCGTTTTGGGGCGCGAACGGCATGGCCCTTCTCCTGAGCGGATACTTTATACTTACAACAGGTATTCTCGTCGGGAAGAGTTTACGCGAACTCCAGAAGGCGGAACTACGACCGGTTGAGCTGAGGGGAGCCTAGATCATCATGCGTATTGCTTGTATCGCGACTTCGACCGTCCCTTCCAGGACTGCAAATTCTGTCCAGGTGATGAAGGTCTGCCAGGCCTTCACCCAACTGGATCACGAAGTTCGTTTGTGGTTGCCGGGTCGAACCCCAAGGTTGTCCTGGGAAGCGCTGTCCCAGCATTATGGGTTGCGGGAGCAATTCGACGTGGCCTGGATGCGTTCCTTGCGACGCGGCCGCAAGTACGATTTCTGCCTTCGAGCGGTCCAGGCGGCACGGCGCTGGAAAGCGCACGTCTTCTATCTCTGGCCGCTGCAGGCTGCGGCTTTGGCTTCGTCGCTCGGATACCCATCTCTACTCGAACTTCACGACCGTCCGCAGGGCAGATTGGGGCCGTATCTTTTCCGGTGCGCTCTGCGCGGATCCGGGCTGCAACGTGTGCTGCCCATCACCGCGGCACTGGAAAACTATCTGGCGCAGAAGTACGACACGACCTTGGGTGCACCTTTCTCGATCATCTCTCCGATGGGTGTGGATTTGGAGCGCTATCAAGATTTACCCTCCGCCGAAGAGGCGCGCCGTGCGCTGAATCTGCGAGAATCGGTTACGGTGGGCTATACAGGGCACCTTTATCCCGGCCGCGGTATCGAGTTATTATTCGAACTCGCCCGTCTCAACCCATACCTGGCGTTCGTATGGGCGGGTGGAGAACCGGCGGCAATCGAACGCTGGCGGAAAAAGCTTCGGGATGCGGAGATCAAAAACGTGCAGCTGCTGGGCTTCGTCCCCAACGATCGTTTGCCTCTCGTTCATGCTGCCTGTGATATCTTTCTCATGCCGTATGCCCGGCGGATAACCGTGAGCAGCGGCGGCGACACAGCCCGCTTCGCCAGTCCGATGAAGGTTTTCGAATACTTCGCTGCCAGGCGGGCGGTTATTTCGAGTGATCTGCCGGTGCTGCGAGAGGTGCTGAACGAGTCCAACGCACTTCTGGTTCCCCCGGAAGACGTGCAGGCCTGGCACGGCGCACTACAAAAGTTGGTGTCGGACACGGCCCGCCGGGAAAAGCTCGCCGGACAAGCAGGTCTAGATGCGAGTAAATATTCCTGGCGTCGACGAGCCCAGAACGCGCTCGCTGGAATAGAGGTATAGCGTGCTTCATGAACCAGGAGTTCGGCTGCGAGGCTTCGCTTCATATAACGTACATCGATGGGCAGGCGGATTGCTGTTGTTCGGTTTGTTGGAACGTTTGCTCTTGCTTCTCGTCTACCAACCGGTCCGCTATTCCGACACGAACGCATACCTGCGCCTGGCGAAACCGCTGACATCTTTAACGCTGAAAGGATACGACGGAACCCGCGTGCCGGGATATCCGGCTTTGTTGGCCATCGCAGGATTGAATGAGCACAATGCCTGGACTTTACAGCTCGCTTTGGGGCTGATGATTTCGTTGTTGTTGTTCTGGATCACCTACAAAACGACCGATTCCGCCGCGCTGGGCGCGCTCGTGGGCGGGTTGTATGATTTGATCCCCGGTCAATTCTTGTTCGAATCGAATCTGCTGAGCGAGACGCTGACGACATTCTTTGTGGTCCTTTGTTTTGCCTCCTTTGTAGCTTTCGGAGGCGCGAAGTCATCTCAAAGGAGACTCCTGGCAGTTTTCCTGCTCGGTATAACGGCGACGCTCCCCGGGATGGTGCGGCCATATTTCTTCCCGGTTTCGCTCTTTTTCCTTCCTTTCGTTTGGGTAATGGGCGAGGGGGGGTGGCGCCGGCGAATCCTGCGCCTGGCGATCTACTCGCTTCCTCCGTTGTTGATTCAAGGCGGCTGGCTGCTGTGGATTCGAAACACGTACCACATGCTCTCGCCGACCGTCATGTCCGGCTACAGCCTGGTGCAGCACACCGGCGGGTATTTCGAGCTGCTTCCGGATGATGTGGCGGAGATCCGCGATACCTATATTAAGTTCCGGGATGCCCAGATCGCCGAAAGGGGTGTGCAGACCAACGCGATCTGGGAGGCGATTCCTGCGATGAGCGAAGCGTCCGGATTGGGTTTTTACGATCTGAGCCGTGAACTCCAGAAGCTTTCCCTCGAATTGATCCGCGCCCATCCCGATCTATATTTTGCCAACGTCGTAGAGGGCTGGGTCGATTTTTGGAAAGCTCCGGTTTACTGGCGTATGGAGGCGCTTCAATCGCCGATTTTGGTTTCCGCACTGCAAGTCCTGATCTGGATCGGGCGCGCCATCTCAATACTCGCCAATCTCGTTTTCCTGCTGTTGACGGCGCTTGCTTTGTTGAGCAAGCGCCTGCGGAGGTGGATCGGATTCGATGTATATTCCGCTGCGGCTTCGAGTCTCGTCATTATGATTTCGGTCGTTCAAACGCTCGTCGATCACGGCGATAACCCGCGCTTTCTCGTCCCGCTGCAGATGATCGTCTTTTTCGTCGTGATCCGCTCCGTCTGGTACGCAGTGAAAACTCGGGGGGTCACGGAGGCCGCGTGAAAAAAACCATACGCAAAATTTCGCCATGGCTGGGAATCATCCTGCTGCTGAGTCTGCTATTGCTTCTTCTCGATCTGCGCAGCAATACACTGTCCGGGTGGCTTGCCTATCTCGTGATGTGCGGCGTTTTGGCGCTCTTGGTCGCCGGGGTTGGCCGGGTTGTGTTCCGCCAGGGCATTCCCGGAAACGTCGCGCGTGCGTTTGTGATTGCGCTCGGCCTGCGCCTGGTGATCGGCGTAGTGCTGTTTCACGCACTACCTCTATTCGGGTATGACGAAAAGCCGCAAAACGCAGGATACGTCTTTGCGGACGCCTACCATCGCGATGTCGACTCGTTTCAATTGGCTCGCTCGGAAGAACCGCTCAGCAGCGCCTTCACGAACCCAAGCGGCGATGACCAATACGGCGGTTTCAAATTTCTCGACGCGCTGATCTACCGTTACCTGTCTCCCGATGTGCGCCGGCCATTTTTGATCATGCTCATGTGCGCCGTCATTTCGGCGCTTTCCATCTTTCCGA
>DAOUEE010000207.1:0-24396 GCA_034430695.1 Anaerolineales bacterium
TGTTGGAAGCCGTCGGGTTGAAGCCCCAGCACATGAACCGCTATCCTTATGCATTCAGTGGCGGGCAGCGCCAACGTATCGGCATTGCGCGGGCTCTGGCCCTCCAACCCCGGTTGATCATCGCCGATGAGCCAGTATCGGCTCTCGACGTCTCAGTTCAGGCTCAAGTGCTTAATCTGTTGGAGGAACTGCAGTCCGACTTCGGTCTCACATATCTTTTTATCGCCCACGATCTATCTGTCGTCGAGCACATCAGCGACCGTGTTGCGGTGATGTATTTAGGGACCGTGGTCGAGTTGGCGGCGGCTGATGAGCTATATGCCTCTCCCAAGCATCCTTATACGGAAGCACTTCTTTCTGCCGTGCCGCGCTCCGATCCTGATCAGGTCACTTCCCGGATTCTTTTACCGGGCGATGTCGCCAGCTCGGCCAACCCGCCCTCCGGATGCAAGTTTCACCCCCGCTGTCGATATGCGCGCGAGAAATGCGCCCAGGAAATCCCGGAATGGCGGGCATACGGCTCCGAGCATTGGGCGACCTGTCATTTTGCCGAGGAATTGAGCCTAAGTGGTATCGTGGCGAAGTGAAGCAATTATGACAAGGGGGATTGGATAATATCGGCTTGAACAGAAACATACATCCGTTGCGGAAATTCAATAGATCTGGTGCGGGGAGTAATCGCTCAGATATTTGCGAGACCTTTATTTATGTAAAGGAAAGAGTATTATGACGTGGGAAGCATTCAAACAGGCTGCGCGTTTAGAAGAGCCAAAACAGGTGCCGGTTGGCCTGATCGTCGACAGCCCTTGGCTGCCCGGCTATGCCGGGATCGACACTCGGGACTACTACCTGCTGCCAGATCGCTGGTATGCGATCAACAAGGGGCTGCTGGAACGATTCCCGGAGGCTACCTGGGTTCCCGGTTTCTGGGTCGAGTATGGCATGGCGGCAGAGCCGTCCGGTTTTGGCGTCAAGCTACATTTCTATGACAACCGGCCCCCGGCGATTGAACCGGTGATGAGCGACATTGCAGCCTGGGGCGATGCGAGCCCGGCTAACCCAAACGAGCACGGTTTGATGCCGCTGGTGCTGCGATTGTACGCGCTGGCGGAGGAGCGGCTTCATGCCGATGGGCTTGGCATCCGTATGGTTTGCGCACGCGGCCCGATGGCCGTTGCTTCGTTCGTGATGGGCATTACGCCACTGATGATGGGCATCGTGAAGAACCCACAAGGGGTGACTCGCGTCCTGGAGACGATGACATCGACCATCATCAGCTGGCTGCACGCACAGCTCGATACCCTGCACCAACCGGAAGGTATCATGCTGCTGGATGACGTGGTCGGCATGATATCGAAGGAACACTACGAGACGCTGGTTCACCCCCACCTGCGCCGCATATTTGACGAGTTCGATGGTCTGATCCGCGTCTTTCACAACGATACACCCTGCCCACACCTGCTGGCGAGCCTGGCCGATGCGAATTTCGACGTGTTCAACTTCAGCCATAAAATCGATATCGGCGAGGCCAAAGCCGTTATGGGACATCGCGTTGCGGTGATGGGCAACGTGCCGCCAGTCGATGTCGGTATGCGCGGTTCACAAGAAGATGTCTCGCAGTGGGCCCGAACCTGCCTGGATAAAGCCGCGGCTGGTGGCGGATTGATCCTGTCCTTCGGCGGCGGTGTATCACCCGAGACACCGGCAGAAAATATCGACGCCCTGATCGCTACAGCGCGGGAATGGCAGAAGGACAGCCATGAGTGATATGGGGATGGTTGCATTGCGAGAATACCCAGCGAAATTCAGTTCTTGATATGTCTTATAAGTTTTAAAGCTTGCTCTACGGTATCCGGATTTTTATCCTTGCAGTCATAGTATACTGAATTGGTGTTCGCCGGTGCGGGGTTGGCAATTCCTGTTGCTATCAGCTTACAGCGAAATACCTGGTCACCGGCGATGAATTCTACCCGAACAGGAATATACACGATGCAAAAGCCACTCAGCCTGCCTGAATATCGCTTCTTTGACCCAACTCCGACCCATCGTCAACTGGCGATGGAATTGTACGCGGAAGTCGCAGAGATGCCGCTTATCTGCCCCCATGGGCACGTCGATCCCTGGTTGTTCGCCGATGAGAATGCCTCGTTCGGCACCCCGGCGGAACTGCTGCTGATTCCTGATCACTACATCTACCGAATGCTGTACTCACAAGGAATCCCGCTCGAATCGCTGGGTGTGCCCCGCATCGATGGCGGGGAAGTCGAAGCGGATCATCGCAAGATCTGGCAGATCTTTGCCGAGCACTTCTACCTGTTCCGTGGTACGCCGACAGGGTCCTGGCTGGCGCAGGAATTGTATGAAGTGTTTGGCGTACGCGAGAAGCTCTGCGGCGATACCGCTCAATCGATTTATGACCAGATCGAAGCCACACTGCGCAGGCCGGAATACCGTCCCCGTGTTCTCTACGAACAGTTCAACATCGAGGTGTTATGCACGACTGATGCCGCTACCGATCCCCTTGAGCATCACCGGGTTATCAAGAAGTCCGGCTGGAAGGGGGATATTCGTCCCACTTTCCGGCCTGATGCTGTTGTGAACATCGACTCGCCGGGTTGGAAAAGAGACGTCGATGCGCTCAGTGACGCCAGTGGAATCACGGCCGATTCCTATCCGAAATACATCCAGGCTTTGGAACAACGGCGGGCTTTCTTCAAACAGATGGGTGCCGTGTCCACCGACCACGCCGCAGTATCCGCATATACGGCCGAGCTGACGGCCGCCGAGGCGGAAGCAATTTTCCAGCGGGCGCTTCGCGGTGCCGCCACGGCCGAGGACGCCCGCCGCTTCACGGCCCACATGATCATGGAAAGCGCCCGGATGAGTATCGAGGATGGATTGGTGATGCAGTTCCACGTAGGATCGGTGCGTGATTACAATGAGCTGATTGCCGAGCGCTTTGGTCCCGACACGGGCGTTGACATCCCGGAGAGGACCGAATTCACGCACAACCTGCGTCCGCTGCTGAGCAAGTATGGCAACGACTCCAGGCTGCGGCTGATCGTTTTCACACTCGACGAGGCGACATATGCGCGGGAGCTGGCCCCGCTGGCTGGACTCTTCCCGGCCATGCGCCTGGGTCCACCATGGTGGTTCCATGACAGCATCAACGGCATGAGGCGGTATCGCGATCAGGTGATGGAAACCGCCGGCCTGCATAACACAGTTGGCTTCAATGACGATACGCGCGCCTTCCCCTCGATCCCCGCCCGGCACAACCTGGCCCGCCGCGTCGATGCCGACTGGATCGCCGGGTTGGTGGTACGCGGCATTGTCGATCGAGAGGATGCGTCGGAGATGGTGAAAGACTGCGCTTACCGTCTGGCCAAACGCGCCTATAGACTTGGCGAATAAGTGTGAACAAGAACGACAAGATCACGGCTTATGCCAATTCGATGGTCGAGACTGAATTCACTTGGCAAGCTGAGTACGCGCGTGTGCTTGGACCCTACAAGCCAGGACTAGCATCGCGGTTGACAAGCGATCAGATCAAACAACCATCAATCCTACACTCGATGCTTCCATTGGGCGGAGACATTCTGTGAACCTTGACGAACTTATACGACATTACGATTTCACCGGCCGAGCCATTGCCGTTACGGGAGGAGCCGGGATACTCGGCGGCGAGCTCGCCTGCACGCTGATTAGCCTTGGCGCTGACGTGGCCGTTCTCGATCGCAAGGTGACGTTGGCCGATCACCTCAAAGACCGTCTGGAGGCCGGCCCCGGTCGCTCAATGGTTTTAGTGGGCGATGTGCTTTCGCGCGACAGCCTGGTTGAGGCTGAAAGGAGCATCCGCGCCGAGTTTGGGGTGATCGATTCGCTGATCAACACAGCTGGGGGCAACGATCCTGGCGCTACGACCTCGGATGAGCAGCGTTTCTTTGATCTGCCGAGTGATACGCTGGACCGTGTCTTTGACCTCAACATGTTGGGCACTATCTTGCCTTGCCAGATCTTCGGCCGGGGTATGGCAGAGGCAGGCAAGGGCAACATCCTGAATTTCTCATCGATGAGCGCCTACCATCCACTTACCCGAATACCCGCCTATTCAGCCGCCAAGGCCGGGATAAGTAATTTCACGCAGTGGTTGGCGGTGCACATGGCACAGGAGTACACCCCAGGTATTCGCGTGAATGCCTTGGCACCTGGTTTCCTCCTCACCGAACAAAACCGGTTCTTGCTGACGGATGAGAGCACAGGGGATCTCACCGAGCGGGGCCGGCAGATCATCGCGCACACACCCATGCGGCGCTTCGGTGAGCCGGAGGACCTGCTTGGAACCGCCTTGTGGCTTCTCTCCGACATGTCGAGCTTTGTCACCGGAGTCGTCGTGCCTATCGATGGCGGCTTCAATGCCTTCAGTGGTGTGTAAAGCATATGAGAGCCGACATTTGATTTAGGTTCTTGTTCCCGTGAAGGTGTGGGGAGAGAAGTTGAAATCTGCGACTTGGATTGTGTACATCGATGCGGAGTCCGATGATAGCTGGACGACCCGATGTGATCGGTGGAAGCAGAAGAAGGGAGTATCTATCTGCGCATGAAGTGCGCGGCTACTTCGTCAAGCAAAATGAGCAAGTGGCCAGTTTGCTGCCGACAAAGATGATAAGGCTTACATTTCGATTTTTATGTCCTCCGAACATATAAAACAAAATCTAGCCAAAACGAACTGAGCCTTCTCAATCTGATCCGCGTGGATTACCTGTGGGTTTGGATAGATTACTGTGTTGTAATCGGACAGTAATCCATGAAATTACAGCCGATTACTCCGTCGCTTGGCTCAATAGGAATGAAGGCCACAATCTATTTCAATGAACCGGAGATTGGGTTGAGATTCTCACCCCTTACTCGGAAATTATAGGCCCGCTCGTATACACCTCACCCGCCGAGATCCGGGAAAGCTTCGAGCAGCGCCGGGTGCACCAGTTTTCCTTCACGCAGGTTGAGGGATTCTTGATGACCCTCAGAGAGCGCGAGGAAGGAGTCGAGACCCAATTTGGCGAGCAGCCTGCAGTACGGCAGGGTTGCGTGCCCAAGCGCCTGGCTGCTGGTTCGGCTCACCGCCCCGGGGATGTTCGCCACGCAGTAATGTACGACACCATCGACCATGTATGTGGGATCGCTGTGCGTTGTGGGACGACTCGTTTCGAAACAGCCTCCCTGGTCGATGGACACATCCACCAGCACGGCGCCGCGTTTCATCGTCCGGATGATTTCCCGGGTGATCAGCACGGGGGTTTTCCCGCCCGGAATGAGTACGGCGCCGATGATCAAGTCGGCGTATTTGGCGTGGTAGGCAATGGCGTGGGGATCGGAAAAAACCGTGGTGACGTTGGGAGGCATCACGTCTTCGAGATAGCGCAGCCGGTCGAGGTTGATGTCCATGACGATGATGTTGGCCCCCATTCCCGCCGCAACCTGCGTGGCGGCGGTTCCCACGACGCCGGCTCCGAGGACGAGGACGTTGGCCGGTTTGACGCCGGTGACTCCGCCGAGAAGTACTCCACGGCCGTGCCGCTGCTTTTCGAGGGATTTGGCTCCCTCTTGGACAGACATCTTGCCCGCCACTTCGCTCATGGGAGTGAGCAGCGGCAGCCTGCCCTGCTCGTCCGCCAGGGTTTCAAACGCCACGGCCGAGATGCCCGATTGGAGGCAGGCTTCCGTCAACTCCCGGGAACTGGCGAAGTGAAAATAACAGAACAGGATTTGACCATTTCTCAGTTTGGCGATTTCCCTGGGCTGCGGTTCCTTGACCTTAAGCACCAATTCCGATTTTGCATATATCGCTTCCCAGGAGTCCTCGATGGTCGCTCCAGCGTCGACGTAATCCTGGTCGGAATATCCGCTTTCCAGTCCGGCTTCCCGCTCGATCAGCACCTCATGCCCGTCCTTGACCAGAAGCTCTGCACCTACCGGCAACATCCCGACGCGATACTCATCGGGCTTGATCTCACGCGGCACCCCGATAATCACATCGACCTCCTTTGTATAGTTTTAAATAATTATAGGTTAATCTACAGTACCAAGCTACGCAGGACACGAAAACATCATATACGACGGCGATACACACTGCTAAAACCCGGTTCGAAGTCTATGCTGATGAATCACCCGCAATCTTTTGTCGAATCATCCGCCACAGACCCAAAAGGAAGTTCAACCGAGGCACACGTTTCATGTAATCCAGATATTCATCCCCGAACTTTTTAATACACGCCTCTTCCCCATCATACGTATTCAAGTAGTATATTGGCACGGCGATAAGCCCCAATACGACCACCAACCAATGCCAGGTAATCAACGGCAGCGCGATGGCCATCAAAACGCCCGCGAGATACTGCGGGTGGCGCACGATTCCAAAGACTCCGCGATCGACCAACACCGATGTCCGCATGTATCCACGCCCCTCCACACGTCCCAACCGCCGAAAAGTGTATATCGGCAGCCAGCCAAACAATCCCGAAAGCATTAGGATGAACCAGCCGGCATTGATGCGCAGTTCACTACTCGCGGGATCGTGAAATACGATGGCTGACACAATCTGCCCCACAGCGTCAATCGTAATGAGCAAACCAAACATCATCATCTTCTTATCGCGCATGAGTAGACCTCCCTTCTTTCGTTCGATCGCAAACAAATCCGTAAACCGCAGAACTCACGCAGCGCGAGATCGCCCCTCTAATTTTCCGGCTATCCAGAAAACGACAGCTTATTGGAAGCGAGCCAGCACCTTTTTCACTGCTGCCAGATGGTCTTTTCCGTAATGATGGATGTTGATCTCGAGCATTTGAACAGGCGTGATGGATTTGTGGTCCCAGAACCTGGCAGTCCTCATCGATTCCGGAATATGTTTGCAGCGTCGAATGAACGCCTCACCGTTGGTCACGAATTCAGCGAACACGGAGTCCCAGGGCTGATCTTTTCGCTTTTCGACCGAGGCTGCGTTGAATTTTGCCATGCTCCCCCAGTACGCTGGCTTTTCGCCGGCTTCCAGAGCATCCACAATGTCGACGAAGTAGCGATCCCATCCCGCGAGATGGGCGACGACGTCCTTCAGACACCATTGATTGAAGAGCCGTTCCGTTCGCTTCGAAGCAGGAAATCGCCGTAGGACGTCGATGAATTCAGTGCGGATTTCCTGGAACCGATCCAACAATTCGTCCATGGCCTTGCCTCATTTCACATCTTGATCGTAAGAACGCAGGAGATAGTAATAATACGCAACCACTTCCCTGGGAATATACAGAAGATCGCGCAGCCCCCAGTACGCCGCGTTGGCAGTATAGACTGGCGATACGCCAAAGCGCTTCAGAGCCAGCTTCGTCCGGGGAACGTGAAAGTACTGTGTGATGACCAATACGCTGCGCATGCCGTTTGCCTGCATGATTCGAGATGCGTTGCGCGCCGTCATGTAGGTATCTGTTCCGCCGCTGTCGATGAAAATACGCGCTTCAGGCACCCCATGATCAACCAGATAGGCCCCCATTATTTGCGCTTCGTCGTACCCCTCCCAGCCCAAGCCACCACTCACAATCAGATACTCGAAATGGCCCAGTTTGAACAAATCCACAGCCGTGTCCAGCCGCGCGGTCAGCCGATGAGAGGGCGTGCCGTCGGTCTTGACCTTGGCTCCCATCACCAACGCCACGTCAGCTTTCTGCAGATCGTCCGTGACGCCGTCCCAGACGATGGCAGCCGTGGAGATTGCGAAAAATGCGACCGACCCGGCGACGACAAATTTCCAAGACCGGCGCCTCCGAAATCTCCCGAGCCATCGATTGATCCCGCCCGCAACCCCACCGATTCGAGTTCCGAGCCCGGATATTGCGCTACGCATCACTCAACGCCAGCTTCAGCGCCAATGCCGCAAAGACCAGGGCAAAAGTGCGCTGCACGTATCGCATCGCCCTGGGAGAGTTGAGCAGGTAGACACTGACGCCGCTGGCCAATACCCCATACAAGATGAAAATGACCAGGGTCATGAGCATGAAGATCGCGGCAAGGCCGATCATCTGCTGCGTGGGGGAAGATACATCCGCCGAAATGAATTGCGGGAGAAAGGCGAAGAAGAAAAGCGCCAGCTTGGGGTTGAGAAGGTTGATCAAGATCCCTCGAAGGATGATTTGGAATGCATTCTTGTTGCTCGCTTGCCCGTCCAATTGGATTGCGCCCGTATTCCGCCACATCGACCAGGCGAGAAAGAGCAAATAGAGCGAGCCGGCGATCTTCAAGACCTGGAAGATGACTGCGCTGTTATGCAGGATCACCGACAGACCGAAAATGCTGGCCGTCAGGTGCGGAACGATTCCCGCCGTGCAGCCGATAGCCGCGGCGATGCTCGCCCGCCAACGCAGCGCGAGTCCCGTCGAGACGGTGTAGATGACTCCCGTGCCGGGAACGAGTACTACGACGAGGGAAGTGAGTAAAAATTCGGCAGTGATCATCCTCGCGCCTATCCTTTGCTAAATCTCTCAGCCGTTGCTTTACGGTCTCGAAGGCCGACTACTTTCAAAATTTTCGAAACCTTGATTTTTTGATTTCCGGAGGCCAGGCAATAACGCGATTGGTCCGCGTCATTGATCTCATTTGCCTGCAGATCTCACTCACTCCAGCGCCTTCTTCAACTCTGCCAATTCCTCGGGATCGACAAGGTACTCTTCCACGAAACCGCAATCCGTGCATGCAAATCGACTGACTCTTGAATATCCAGTATCATGCAAACCAAAAGGGTAAATTTTGGACATGAAAGACTCACCCGCGAGTTGGATAATCCGGGTCGATTCGCATTTCGGACATCGTTTATTGGTCTTCATCTACCGGCTCCTTTGTACCGAATAAAGGCAAGGATATCACGCTTTACCCTTGCTGATTATAAAATAGGAAATCCCCCGCTAATCCATATGGGACACAAAGGCAATCACGATCGTACGAAAAAAAAGAATTCCACTTCATCTTTTTGACGAGGCTGTTTACCCCACGTCCATCCATTATTCGCTTGATATTCACAACGGCATAAGACAGTTCCTGGTAACGAGATTAATGCCGAAGCTCTAATCCATCCCGGCTGCCAGTTGAGATTGCAGGGACCGACGATCTGCAGGCAGTCCGTAGAGTTCCATCAGATTGCTCTGGTATTCCCACAAGGGATCATGTGCAGCTAAAGTACGCAGCACTTCACGCTGCTCCGGCGCTAATTCGTGCACTTGGCGAGGCGCCTGTTCCGAAGCCCCCCAAAATTCGATTTTGTGAACCCCGGTTTGTTTGTCCCGCGAGTATGCCGTACCGGCGGATTGCGATACATCGCAGTTGAAAGTCAAATCCAACAGCAACCCCGCGGCACGAATTGCGTCATCCGGATCGCGCAGCAGAGTCGCAGCCTGCAAGAGCGCTGTACGCGCTCGCTCGCCGCCCATTCCGGCCAGACTTTCCAGGTAAAACTGTACCGGGGAGCCATCCCAACACGAAAGCCAATAGCGTTCCGCAACGACCTTCCATGCGCTGCGTTCCTCCTCCGTCGCCTCGATGATGTGCGGGATTTTACCCAATTGGCGCAGCGCGGTCATCACTTCGTCAACGGCTTCCGTTGGGGCATCTTCACGGCTGCGCGCTATCAGCGCGACGGCGGCGATGAGGCGCAGCGCTTCCGGTTCACCAGCATGCAGCAAGTCGGAAAAGAATTGTCGAGACCGGCGGCCGGCATCCATCAGATCGTGAAGCGCCCGTGCGACGGCGATGCGCATTTGCCGATGAGTCGTCGTCGAAAACAAACGGAGCAAGCGCGGCACACTTTCCGACTTCCGGGTCGGCAGCACGGAGATCGTCCGCAATGCTTCCAGCCTAAGATTTTCGTCTTCGTCTTCCGTCTCTACCAACTTCAAGAACAGTTCGATCCCCTCCGCGACGGCTTCGTTCGCGGCGGTCACCCACCCCATTTCCTTCTTCAGCGCCGAATCGAAATCTTCGCCGCGTTTCTCCACAAGCTTCCGCAAATCCAGCATTTCATCGCCTTCGCGGTGATGAACGGCCAGATAGGAACTCCCGGTTGCCAGTGACGAGAGCAAGGTGAGCACACCGAGTCGATCCGGCGTTCGTTCGTCGGCCAACATACGCAGCAGGAATGGTACGGCAAAAGCCGAGGCTTCATACACGGTGCCCTGATGCCAGATGTTCCCAAACAACTGCTCGAATGCGTCCTCGCGTACGTCCTCTTCCTCGCTGAGCAGCATGCGCAACAAAGCGGGTACGTCCTCCGCTGCACCATAGGCATGCTGAAGCGAGCGCCAATCGACGTCATTCAGCCCGGGAAGTATCTCTTGCACGAGGGGATTGGGGTGCCGCAGAAATCCTTCGCGCTTCTCAGATCGGGATCGGCGCGGTTCTTCCTGTGGGGCTTTCGCTTCCGCCTGCTTGCGCAATGAAAGTAAATTTTCCAGCGTCCTCTTGGCCATCCGGGTGAATACATCATCAGAGCCGAAATATGTCTCCCTCACTCGTTGAATCTTCTCCCATATTTCATGCCCACCGCCAGGTCCGTATTCATAGTCCAGCAGGCTGGCAAGTTCGGTCAGCGCCATCAGAGAATAGGGATGTCCTTCACCGAGCGCTGCGACGTGAATGTCGGCGATGCGCTGGCAGATCGGGAGCACTGCGCTGGAACGGCCCGACTTCTGCAGCGCGACTTCCAGCATTTTCAATGCAGGGATGAGATCGAGATGATTTGAACCCAAAACCTGCTCGCGAGCATTGAGAATACGCTGCAGCAGCTCCTGCGTTTCGGCGTACTCACCGGCGTCCAAATGCTGCTGCGCTAATTGTTCCAACTCGGCAGCCCGTTCCAGTGCTGCTTGTTCCTCCGCGTTCAAGGACTTGCGCTTCATTTCGCCGCCAAGTTTGGCCACGAGATCGTGCAATTGTCCTGCAGCACGGCTCGCATCGAGGTGTGCACCCGGCATATATGCCTGTTCCCCTGGAAGTTTGCCCGCCGCTGCATCGAATGCGGTCAAACAGGTGTGCAGCGGCATGCTGTATAGCAGCGCCGTTTGGTCGCCCTGTTCGACGAGCGCGCCCAATACGGCCACCAACTTTCGCAGCGTGCGGATCGTGGCGGGGTCCTGCGTCCCCAGGGCAGATTCGCGGATGATCAAGGCGCGGGTAAAATGCAGGCGGGCGGAAGCCGGATCCTCCTTTTTCCATTCGACGTCACCCAGGTTAAACAATACCCAGGCCGTCTTGACATGCTCTCGGCCGAAGATCTGTTCGTGCAATGCAAGCGATTTCTCCAGCAAGCCGCTGGCGTCGCTGTACCGTTCGAGATCCGCCAGCACGGCCGCCAGGTTGTTCATCAACACCGCCGTCAAAGGATGCGTTGCACCGAGCACGCGTTCGCTCATTCCGAGTGCCCTCGCGTACAACTCACGCGCCCGCGCGTACGTCGCGGGTTCACGAGCCAGTTTGGCCGCCAGCGCGTTCAGTGTCTCTATCGTGCTGCGGTGGTCGCCAAGGGCGCGTTCACAGCGAGTCAGCGCTTCGCTGTGGATTTCGATGGCGCGTTGATGATCCCCCTTGTGATAGAGAAAAACACCCAAGTTATTCAGGCTTTCGATCGTGTCGGGATGGTCGGGACCGAGGCTCGCCTCACGAACGGCGAGCGCTTCTTGAACGAGTTCCAAACCGCTATCGATGTCTCGCTGTCCGAAACGCACACAGGCGAGACCGTTCAAGACCTGCGCCGTGTCGGCGTGTTCGCGGCCGAGGAGCGTCTCGCGGGTCGCCAACGCCCGTTCCAGGTACTCCTGCGCAGCGGCATACTCCCCCAATTCGAACAGCGTAACGCCCAAGCCGCGCTGCGCCATTGCAGTAAGAAGGTGTCTCTCGCCATGGAGTGCAAGCAGATCGCTCAATGCATGTTCGTACGCCTCACGGGCTGCAGCATAATCCCCCTGCTTGCAGCAGCGCTCAGCCAGGTCCATTCTTTCTACAGCGTCATCAGGACTCGATGGTCCCTGAGGGAAGGTATCCATGGCCGTGTATCCTCCTGGAACTCAATTTATTATCCAAAACCGCCGCCGCCCCCGATACGAATTTCCTACTCACCTCAAGCCGGGTGAGCAAATTTGAGAATGTACTTCATTGCCGGCGTTCAATCTCGGACCTCATTCCGACGGCAGCAAATCGACGATCAACAACTCCGGCCGGCACAGGAAACGCAGCCTGGGCGCATTGCCGCGTTCCATTCCGATGCCGCGCGATACGATCAAGTATTGCCCGGGTGCGATCTGGGTGATCCCGGCTGCCCAGGCGCGCGGCACTCTCGACAGCGTAAATATCGGTCCAATCAATGGAAGACGCACCTGGCCGCCGTGGGTATGCCCGGCGATCAACAGATCGGCCTCCACGTCTCCCAGACTGTAGTCAGGTTTGTGGCCAACGGCAATGTGATACTTGGCCTGTCCCGGCAGGGATAAATCCGGATTACCCGAATCCGTTAACGTCAATCCGGTCAGCACGACCGGTCCTAAGTCCCGAGTGGTGGTGATCTCAAAGGGTACGGCGGGAGTTTCCGTAAAAATCTCATCCCAATCACCCCAATCGACATTCCCCCGAACGGCATACATGCCCAACGGCGCTTCGAGCCCGGCGCGCAGCAAAATTGCGTTGAGTTTCTCCTTCGCAGCGAGGTAATCATCTTCGTCGGATATGTGCAGATAATCCCCTGCAAACAGAATTAGATCCGGATCCTCATCAGCGACCAACTCGAAGACGTGCTGTTCATATTTCCCGGGACGATCCGTCTGCACATCGGCGATCACAGCCAGGCGAATGGGGCTTGCCAGTTTGTCGGTTCGAATGGTGACCCGCGTGGTTTTCAGCCAATGGGGTTCGATCAGGAATGCGTAGACACCGACCAGGACGATGCAGAGGGTGAGAATCGCGGACATGCCGGAGAACGATTCCTGATTTCGACGGCTGGCAACAATCGTCACGCCGAGGAGATAGATCGGATAATGTACGAATAACGCCCAGCATAACAGCTGACCCTTCCCGAAGGCGTCGATCGGGCTGAAGAAAGCCCCGACGAACGTCAAAGCCACAAGCGTCACGCCCAGTGCGAATACGCAGAAAAATGTGAGACGCGTATTCAGGTGCCAGAGAACAGCTATCGACCCGAGGACGGGCATCAAAGCTAACGCGTTATATACGATCACAGTTGAATTCATGAAAGCTGCTCGATTCACCTTGAATAGTGTCAACAAGTACAATGCGGATACTCGCTAATCCTGCTTGGGATGGACTGCGAAAAAGTCCCAGATCAACTGCGAGGCCGAGATGGTCATTGTGGGTTGGGCCGAACCCACCAAGCCACCCTGGCCTCCGGGCCAGGAATGCCCTCCGCCAACGACGGTATACAATTCCACCGCGGTTGAACCCGCACAGCCCGTCCAGGCTTCGTGCCGGATGTCGGCAAACGATTCCACTTGCGCCTCGGCGCTGCATTCGTCAGCCGAGATCCAGAATTCGATCGAATTCGGCACGGAATTGAAATCTACGCTGACGAGCGCTTTGGGCCCGGATCCGCCATCGTAGAGGATGTGCTGGTCGTCCGTGCCGTGGAACTCGATCACCGATACGGGCTGCGACGGCTGGCAGTCGGAAAGGTTCAACGTCCCCGCCACGGGCGCGACGGCAGCAAGGAGATCGGCGGCTTCACACGCTAGGCGATGTGACAGGATGCCGCCGTTGGACATCCCCGTGGCATAAATCCGTTTGCGGTCGATCTCGACCAACGTTTGCAGATCCGCCACTATGGCCCGCACGAAACCAACGTCATCGACATCCGCCTCCTGGGCATACCCACAGCAAGCACCGCCGTTCCAGGTCAGCAGTTTATCGCCGCTCAAACGGCCCGTCCCGTTGGGATAAACGACAACAAATCCGTTCACATCTGCAACGTCGTTGAAACCGCTCATGCGTATGGCACTCTCGGCATTGCCCGTTCCGCCATGGAAGACGAAGACGATGGCAACGGGTTCTATCCAATTGACCGATTCAGGTACGTATACAATGAAGGTGCGTTCGCGTCCATCGTAATTCAATCTATGCGTTGTTTGCCCCTCCGGCAAAATTGCTCTTTCGGCGGGAATGGTGGACGTGGTGTGCGCGCATGCCAAAACCGGAAGTAGAAAAAAGACGAGCAGTACGAGACCCCTGCCTGTTTTGAGCATCGTATCCTTTCAAGAACCCTTCGAAATCATAGCGAGCGAAACCAATATACAACAAAGTGGGGACCACAATGGCTTCAACACATTAGCTGATATTAGCCACTCGCTCCTTACTTTCTATTCGGTTATCGCTTCGAATTTCTTCCTTGTGCTCTAGATCCAACAAAGAACGAGTTTTCAGCAAGAGTGCAAGCGTGAGAATAGCCGGTGTGATTGCGGAAAACGTGGTAAAGGGAAGAATGAGGATGTTCAGCAAAGATACGGCCAGGAGCCCATAATCCCACTTGTTTTTTACATCGGCCAAATATGTCAGGGGGAGAATAAGCACCACAAAATCATAGCTGCGACTGTAAGGTACGAGAAGGAGATTTACACAAATTGCAAGCGAAAAGACTTCCGGATTAAAACCACGAGCGTACCATCGCCATACGACGTACGCCGCCAAAGGGAGAAAAATCCACTGTGGGATTCCCAACTCCCCTAAACCGATATAGCCTGGGGACAGCAAACCCTGCTCCCCTCCACGATAGGACCCCGTCTTCCAAGCCTCGATCAAAGATGGGAACCAATCTGGCAGCCAGAACTGGGCCAACCCACAAAGAACCAGCAAACCGACAAAGGTCAGCGCCGGCACACCCCTTCTTCTCCGCCGGATCAATTCCAGCACGCAAATCAACACCGGCAAAGCGGTGATGTTGGGCTTCAAGGCACTCAGGAGCAGGCTGACTGCTGGTAGCCATAAGTAAGTTGAGGACGAAATGCTATACGCTGCGGACAAGAGCGCTGCGGCAACGAGGGGGGTGACCTGACCGGTGATGTAGGCAAAAATCGATCCGGGCATCAATGTGGATGTGAAAGCTACGAACAACAGCTTCGGCGGGCTGACTCTATCGCCCAACCAATGTAGTGCAAGCAAGACAGAGCCTTCGATACAAATCAGGTTGCCAAGAAACCAGATCGAAGCAGAGATATCCAGCGGCAGGATTGTCAGCGGCAGCAAGAGAAGCGCCAACCAAGGCAAGGAAAAGAACTCCACGACACCGTATGGATTTTGCCGCTGTTGCAGCATGCGTGTGGCAGACAGGTAATTCTCGAAATCCAGCAGCTTCAAGGGCAAAGCGCGCATGCCTGTTATGATCAACGCGGCCAGTGTGAGAAGAAGAAGAGCAATGATTGAATTGCGCAGATACTTGGACATTCGTCTATGGGTCTATTTGCAACTATTGATACTCGATCCGGAGAAACGCCTTTCGACGGCATACGAGATTAACCGCGTGATGCCGTGGAATTCAAAAATCGAGCCAATTATCCCATTTCTTGACCAAAATGAAACAGAGTGCATGCTCGTATTACAATTTGCTTTTCCTTAATGCGTCTGTAAATATTCAGCCGGTCAGAGTTGGTCTGCGTGACTCGAGTCGTCCCCACGGGACGATGTTTCCACCTTTCAACAACCCGGCTCACCCTCGTGCCCGCAGCAGTCCTGGCGCAGGACGATGCGCCGCCACAGGTTGCGGGTGAGTTTCTGGATTTTGACCGGCCAGGGCATATCCTGCTTCATGTTGGTAAAGAAATCCGAAAGCGAAGGTCTTTGCGCCATACCCCACCTCTTCACTACGTACGTCCTGAAATCGAGTCAAGGCCATCTCGCCCGATGTGAGTTACAATGCGGCACTCGTTACTGGATCGGGCAGCACTTTCTTATAGAACCAGGCGGCCAATAGAAGCCCCACGAAACACAAGGTCATGAATGGAATGGCTTCAACGGCGTTCACCGACCCGTCCTGAATCAGCGGCACCACGATCCAGGCAGGAATAGATATAAACATCATAAAGCCATGCGTTACCCCAATGCCGGTCAGTAAATATCCCCAAGGGGAACGCCGCCAAAGTAGAACCGCAGCAGATAGTCCAAGCGGGAGACAATTAAACCCAGGTCAAGTGCCTGAGACTCGAGTGTGCTTATACCTGCAGGCTCAGGGGAAAGTTTGTTGCTCAACGACATTGGAATGATGCGCCCCACCCACAACACGATCAGCATCACCGCCAGCAGCACCATGTATCCGGAAAAGATACGAATCGGAAAGCGCGCGGCGAACCGCTGCGGCAGACTGGCAACGTCGATGCGGCTCAGATTTATCGCCAATCCGACAATGCTGAGGGCGAAAATCGCCACGTAGACCAGGAACAAGGGATTGAATGCCATCATCGTGGCGTACATCAGATAGACGTAGAAAAAGTATGACAACATGCCTGTCAACAGCAATCGCCCACGGAGTGATTTCCGGCTACTCAGAAAGATACCGGTCACTAACAAAGGCACCGCGACCAGCAAATTGATGGCGTCCCAGATCATCGCTTCACGTGCCAGCGAGGCTTGATCATATCGATACAGACCACTTCCCTGGAATACTGCAGAATCTCCACGGATGGTGACGTATTCGATCGCGGAATCCTGCGTACGATAAAATCATCCGGTAGCCGTAGCAGTGAGCACCAGAACCAGAATCGATACGACGATAGACTTATCGAACTCCTGCATCGTAACCCTTTCATTTTTCGGTTGCAAGCCTGCCTCATAGCATGCCTTTGATGACGCTGACAATGTGGGCAACGATCATACATGAGTCTCTTCATGTCTGGAAGACCCTCACGATAGGCCCTGACTTACCGCATATTAAACACGCCGGTTTTGGATCAGTTCGGACACCGCATTCAATGTCGGCAGCGCAGGGATTGCGCCCAGCTTGGTCGTGGTCAGCGCACCCACCGCGTTGGCGAACACCAATCCCTCTTCGAGAGCGGCTTTGTCCTTCCAGATAGCGGGCCGGCGGACCAGACCCATCAGCATGCCGGCGACGAATCCGTCCCCGGCGCCCGTCGTATCGATAGCGTCGACCTCGAAGCCGGGAACGCGGCGATCCGCTTTTTCGGTGAAATAATGACAGCCGTCTCTCCCCATGGTGGCCACGAGCAGCCGCAACGCCGGATGCCACAACAGCTTCACCGAGCGTACCAAATCCCGCTCTCCAGTGAGGAAGCGAAGCTCTTCCGTGCTGGCCTTGACGACCTGCGCATGTTCCCACCCCAGCATCATTCCCTTTCGGGCCGCCTCTTCTTCCGGCCAAAGCGCCAAACGCAGATTCGGATCATAGGAGATCATCAAGCCTGCATCCTGGGCAAGTCGTAAGGCGTGTAACGTTGCACTTCTGCTGGGTTCTCCGATCAAGCTGATCGAGCCGTAGTGGAACACTTTCGCCCGGCGGATCGCATCCGCATCCACCTCGTCGGGCTCGAAAAGCATGTCCGCGCTGGGATGGCGGTAGAACATGAAATCCCGCTCACCGTCCGCTGCGAGCGAGACGAAGGCCAACGCCGTCCTCGCATCCTTCGAGAACACCAGGGGCATCGTGTCCACCCCGTTTTCCTCCAGCGTCTGTGCCAGAAATCTGCCGAATTCGTCATCGCCCACTTTGCCCATGAAGGCAGAAGCAACGCCCAGGCGGGATAATCCCACAGCGACGTTCGCCGGCGCGCCCCCGGCTGCTTTCTTGAATGCCGGTGCATCCACGAGGGAAACGCCCGATTCCGTGGACACGAAATCGATCAGCAATTCGCCCATGCAGACGACGTCAGCCATCGTGCACCGCCACCGAACGCAAACCTCCACTGTCGATTGGAACCACTAGTTTTGTGTCGACTGCCCGACTCCACTTGCGCGGATGTCGATATGTCAGGATCACGTTTCGATTACTTCTTATAAGCAACGTAGATATCCGTTTCGATCTTATCGTCATCTTCGTAGAAAGCATGAACGAAATAGAGATTCCCCGCCGCGTCGAGCGTGGGTTCACCCGAGAGGTCGGAGACGATCAGTTCCGGTTCCGACCACTCGCCATCGATCAGGCGTGACCGGAAGATCTCCGGTCCTCCGTTGGCGACACGAGTAAACCAAAGCTCGCTCCCATCGACCGATACGTACGGCTGCATTTCCACAGCCTCGGTGTTGACCGCCTCGATGTTGATGGGATCGGCCCACGTGTCACCGCTTCTGGCGGTCACCCAGATATCGTAGCCGCCCTTCCCGCCCGGGCGAGCGGAACTGAAGAAGATGGCGTCGCCGAGTACGTGCAGCTCCCCGATCTGGATCTCCTTCATTAATCGGTCCCCTACGTACTGCCAGTCTGTCCATTTCCCATCGACCCATTCGGCGGTAAAGATATTCAAGCCGGAGTATCCTTCCCTCGCCGAGCCGAACCACATCACATTGCCCTGGATACACACTGCGCCGTCGAGCGCGAGTTCACCGGGATCCTGCAGCCACACCCGCGTCGCTTCGCTCCAGGTATTTCCGATTTTATGGGAGACCCAGATGCCCGACACATCATCCAGCAGCTGCTCTTCTGCGGGTGCATTCGCATCCGGCGTGAAAAAGAAATACAGCGAAGTCCCGTCCGGAAGGATGAAAGGCGAATCCTCCACGCCGGCGGTGTTTATCGAGTCGGGCAGCGGGACCGGCTGTTCGTATTCATCCGAATGGAGGATCGGCGGATGTTGATCGGTCTCAGGTCTTCGTTTGACGGTGCCCTCGGGGATCGCTGCCCGGCGGTCTTCCTCGGGGTACGTTGCAGTGATCGAGCTGCTTTCGGCGCAACCTGAAAGCACCAAAGTCCCTACGAGAAACGTGACGATGACGAAGCGATTCGACTCCATACGCGATCCTTATGTCTCCTGACGGCAGTGCATCAAATCCGTGCTGCGTTGAAAACTCGATCGTCGCGCCTCAAGCTCGGCGATACGGATTCTCATGCGGATAACAACACAATACACAATCTTGAAACTTGACGCCACAAAAATAGCGGCAAATGGACACATTTTTTATCGCACAGCGATGTTCCGTGGCGCCTTCCACCTCATTCCAAGGACAACGATCTTGTTCCCAACTGATTTCGTATTCCGGGGTTACGAGATCGATGTCCATGTTCGCCCCATCGAGGCTTCGGATTTCATCATTCATGTTCGAATCTCCATCCGTCTGGCTATGATTCAGGGAGTTCCACCTGGATCACGACCCGGCTATGCGCCTGGCGCTCGACATCCGCGCTGACGGGCTGACCATGAGCATCGAGTGCTACGTCGAAGTACCTGGCGTAGTTCGGCGCACGCTGCAAGTATTCCGTCAGCGCCGCCGCCACGCCGCGTTCATCCTCGATCACCTGCCCCTTGCCGGTCACTTTCCGGCCACACAGACATATAGTGACCTCGCGGCCGCCGCGCAGATTTCGCCACCACGTTCGAGTGTGCAGGCTGACGATCGTGAGTTCGTCCCCTCGGCGCAGATAATTCACCGGCGTGGTGTACTTTTTACCCGATTTCCGGCCGGTTACAGTGATGAGCAAGATGCTTTTGCTGAACATGACGTGCAGGGGCGAACGCAATACAAAAGAGATAAATCCATTCCCCAACCGTTTGAAGAAACGCCGCAGCCCCAATTACCTATCTTCCTTTCGCGAAATTCGTCCTTGCTGACCAATATGTATAGATATCTACAATCGAGCATCGTTCAGATGACTTGTTTTTGTTCCGCAGATAGAGTTGCAGGCTTATATAGGAGTACGACCACGATCGCCCAGATCATCACGATAACACTCAGAATGATGGCAGCCAAACCCTCACCGGCGTTCGAAGCCGTGATGAAATCGAAAGAGCCGTGCCACAGCAATAATATCAACACGCTCCCCCGACTGCTGTTGTACAGCCAGGTAAACACGATCGTGCCCGCCGCCAAGCTCAGCAGCCAACCGATAATGAATGAGCTATCCAGGTTGTAAAAGAACATCGGCCAATGCCACAACGCCCACAGGATCGTCAGGATCAGTGAGGCCGCTAATGCGCTGCGATTTCTCTGCAGCCGAGGCAGGGCGAATCCCCGCCAACCAATTTCCTCGCCCAAACCGAACGTGAAAATCCACAGAAGCAGCGCCGTCCCCGGATACAAATGCGGAAGAAAATGGACTTGTCCCAGAAGGTTGAAGTCCTGCCAACTCCCCTCAATAACTCGCCGGACGACGGCAACCAAGGCAAAAAGCCAGAGAGGAGAAAACGCAACAATCCACCAGATGGGTCTCACCCGCCATTTGCTTATCCGGGAAAACAGCTCTTTCAACCCGTCCCGTCCATTAACCAACCAAGTCATGAACAGCGCGGCCAAGGCGGGACCGTATGCGTACAAGTAGTGCAAGGAAAACGGAAGACCTAAATGGATGACCCCCTGCGCTTCTAGCGCGAGGGGCACTCCAACGGCCCAGGAAAAACCATACGCCAGCAAAAAATAGCCGATTAACTCGTTCTGTCCCGCCAACGCACGAAGTGCCTTCATTAATACATCCCCGCCGTTCAATTTTCCGTCGATTGTCATCGTGCTGCCTACTGGAAATCGGAACGGATGACGGACGGCCTTATAACCCGCTCCTCGGCACCGCCAATTCGAGGTCCGAAAGCGGATAGGACGAGCATGGATGAATAAAACCGAACTGCCGATCCGCCGCCCTCGTTCCGTCGCCATCCGGATATACAAATACATCACCGGAAACGAGCAGCGTGTGGCAGACTCCGCACGTTCCCGAGCGGCATTCGGACGGCGGGGCCAATCCTGCCCGCTCCATGGCCACGAGCACCGTTTCCGCCGCCAGAGCGGGTATGACTGTCGTGAGTCCGCCAATCCTGACCGTTAATTCAAAACTCTTATTTACCGCCGTCCGTGGAAAGCCCGGCGCATTGCTGACGTCGCGCGCCTCACCATACACTTCGTTGCGGATGCGTCTGGGGGGAAGCCCGAATGCGGTCAGTTCTTGCCGGACAAAATCGTACATTGCCTGGGGACCGCAGATGAAGAATGTGCTCTCGTCCACGTCGGCATACTTATTGATCAAGTCGGCAGTGATGAATCCTTGCTCGCAATCGGGCAGCGGCGCTTCGTCGCAGCTCAGCACGTGTACGACCTTGATCCTGCCGGCCGACTTCGCTTCAAGTTCACCAAGCTGTTCGTAGAACACGATGTCGTCCTTATCGCTGCTGCCGTAGAGCAGCAGCAATTCGGCATTCATATCCCCGTAGATGATTTCCCTCGCCATCGAGCAGAAAGGAGTAACTCCCGAACCGCCGGCCAGCCCAACGATCTTGTTCCCGTCCCGAATGGGCTCGTGATAGAACCGGCCGCATGGACCTGAAGCCACGATTTTGGTCCCAACTTTCCAATGGTCCCAAACGTGCGCTGTGAAGAAACCGTCATCGATTTTACGGATGGTGATGTCGTAAAAGCCGTCGGCACCCAATGCCTCGCGAGGTGCGGAGGAGATCGAATACGGCCGGGTGATTCCGCACCGATCGATATCGACCTTCAGACTGAGATACTGCCCCGCCCGGAAATACGCCAATTGCAGGGTGTCCAATTCGGGATCGGGTGCCAGGCGGAACGTCCTGGTCGATTTGGTTTCGTCGCGAATTTCGCTGATCAACAGGTTCTGGCGTTTCGGATGAAGCTGCGCGGCCAACTCGTTCACCGGTCCCAGGTCGATGGGCTGCGCAGGGGCTTTGGCAAAGCGATTGCGGCGATAGGATTTCAAGCGGATGAAGCCGAACAAATCTCGAAGGGATCCCTTGACGCTGATCTTCATGCTGACCCTCCTCTCGCTTTCATCTCGCGTATCGTCAGCAAAGCACCCACCTGTCCCGATAGGAAACTGCTGCTGTACCCCAGGCAGCGGAAGGCGGAACCGCCGCTGAACTGCAGACCCCCGATGTGTTGGTCATCCGACAACATCATCATACGCGGCAGCAGCGAGTCCCACGGTTCCGGTTCGTAGCCGTATATATTGCCGTCGTAAGATCCCGTGTATCGGGCGAAGGTCTGGGGTGTCGCCACTTCGAACTCCTCGATGTGCTCCCGCAGCGCGGCGCCGGTGGCTCGCTCGAAATCGGCGATCAAATCGGCGGCAATCTTGTTTTTCGAACCGACGTAATCCCGCGGCTTGACGCTGTGCCAGGCTTCCGGACGGTAGAGGGTGGTGATGAAGACGATCGACGTTCCCGGCGGCGAACAATCCGGAATGGCGTTGTTCAGGCATACCACGGCCTGTAGATCGGGGGCGTCCAGCGTTCTGAACGATTCGTAACCGGCTGCGGTGTCCATACTGCGGTAGACCAGATAGCTGTATTCCCGCAGCCCGATCTCTTCCGGCGGAGCGTCTAATCCCAGATAGACCACGAAGCCGCTGAGGCCATGTAATCGGGCATTGCACTCCTGCAGCGCGATCGTAGGGACTTCGGATTTCGGATGGATCAGCCGGTTGTAAACGAGCGTTGGGGATGCATTTGCGATTACGTAATCCGTTTCGATGCGATCCCCATGGGAAGTCACCACGCCGACGACATTTCCATCATCGACGAGTATCTCCTCGACGCGCGTGTTGTACTGGATGTCGCCGCCCAATTCACGGATTCGGGCATCGAAGGCCAGCGCGATCTCGTGCGAGCGTTGACGGGGAATCCAGGCGCCAAAGGTGATGAACTTGATCAGCATACCACCGAAGATGGTGAAGTTTGCCCGATTGGTGGGCACCCCGATGTAGGACCATTGCGCGTGCATGATTTTCCGTGCCTGTTCGGGGACGTCGAGCGCCTCGGCCACCTGATCGACGGTGTACGGCGCGGTCTTGAGGAAATTGGTGTGCTGGCCGAGCAGGTGCTTTCGATCGGGATTGCCGCGAGACTTGCCCACGTAGGCAAGTCCCTCCAGGACCTCCTGGCAGAGCCCGAGGTACTTCGTCACAGATTCCCTGCTGCCTGGAACTTCTTCTTCGAGCGCATCGACGAAGGCGTCCACGCCGTAGGGCATGGTGACGTCCAGCGCCTCTTCGGGATCGGTGAGGATCAGGCGAAACGCCTCGGGCACTTCGACCCAATCCAGGTAGATGCCCAGTTCGTCCTCGAAAAATTGGCGTACGCTGCCGCTGTTCGTGGGGGATCCGATGTCGGCGAACTGATGCAGGGAAACTTCGAATTCGAACCGGCCGCGGCGGAAGCTGGAGGCAAAACCGCCCGGGATGTTGTGCTGCTCCAGGAGCAGAATGCGTTTCCCCGCCACCGCCAGGCGCGCCGCGGAGGCCAATCCGCCGTTTCCTGCGCCGACGACGACGCAGTCGTATGCCTGCTGGATTTGTTGTGATCGGGATCCATTCGCCATGGAATCTCTCCTTCGTCGAAAAAGAACGTCGGACTTCTTTCCGAAACGTCGATGATATGTTGCCGGAATTATATTCGCTCGTTCATATGCATTCCTTAATCGTTAACAAATAGGGTATGAAGTAAAGAAATTTTCAGTCAAGTCACTAATCCTTGACCGATGATAAATCAACCCCATCATAAACCTCGAACACCAGCCAAAGAATACATGGCAATATTGGAAGTAAATATCGTGATCCTTCCCAGACTCGAAAATCGAAACCACTTCCAACCAATTCTCCGACCGAAATAAAGAATAAGGGAATGAAGAGAAGCCCAGAATACCAAGTTAGCCGGCTTAAATAATTATCTTTCATTCCATTTCGTGCTTTCAGCAACGCAATCCCCGTTAGTAACACTCCAATTAAAATCATACAAATTGGAATATTCCTTAGACCGCGATCGATCAGATGCAGAGGTTGGTAGTACTCATTTGTGGTGTAGCCAATGATATGAATGAAAGATACGACGAAAGTTCCTGTCACCCCATAGATAATTGCCTTTATTTTGGAACGTTTGTATTGGATATATGCAATCAAAGCTGGCAAAAAAATGAATACCAAGCGTGATGTAGCGAATATACCAGTTAATACACCAAGGAAAAAACTGCTGGATTTGCCTACCATCGCATATTCCGCAAGAAGGAAGGTCAAAAAAAATACAAATCCCAACACAAGAAGATCATGATATGAATAGATTTGTTCCCAACACGCGAAACAAAGCATTCCACTTATCAGTACTTTATTGGCAATCAAATTCTTCTTGCGAAATCTTATATAGAACGCCACGGTTAAACCGATATAAAACACATTGAACAATGACGTTGCCTTAAAAATAG
>DAOUEE010000208.1:0-19357 GCA_034430695.1 Anaerolineales bacterium
AAGCGCAGCCGACGCTGGAAGACGAGCCCGGCCAGGACGACCTGCTCTTCATGACCGCCATCCCCTGGGTCTCTTTCACCAGTTTCAAGCACCCCATGCCCCTGCAGCCGACCGATTCGGTGCCGCGTTTCGCCTGGGGTAAATTCTTCGAAGAGGGGGAGAAGCTAAAAATGCCGCTGGCCGTGCAGGCACACCACGCTCTGATGGACGGCCTGCACGTCGGCAGGTATTACACCACGGTGCAGGAACTGCTGGACCGTCCCGAATTCGTCTAGCAGCACGAATTGCACTGAACAGGCGTCATCTTACCTGCCGGCGTCCCGGGACGAAATCAGCTAAACCGATTGCAGGTCCCGGAAAAGCTGCAGGTAATCCTTGAGGTGTCGTGTGATGAGGAAGTTGCGGCGCACGTGTTCCCTTCCCGCCTCGCCCATGCGTTTCGCTTCGTCGGGGTGCTGCAGCAGGCGCAGAGTCTTATCAGCGCAGGCTTGAACACTGTCCACGAGATAACCGGTTTCGCCGTCGATCACCTGCAGCGGGATCCCGCCCACATTGCCGCCCACTACGGGCTTCGCTTTCCACAGCGCCTCCGCAACCACCAGACCGAATCCCTCGCGGGTTGATTTCTGGATCACCACGTCGGAGGCGTTCTGAAAACAACCCACCTCGAAGGCGCCGACCCCGTTGAAATTGTGCAGCACGTAGACGTCGTCGTCCTCCCCCGCGTGACGCAGCGTACGATCCAGGTAAAACCAGCCTTCGGGATCGTCGTCGGCCATGGAGCCCACCAATGCAAGCTGCACTTCGGGAACGTCCCGCTTCACGAGGCGGTAAGCGTCGATCACGCCCAGGGGATCCTTCCAGGGATCGAAGCGGCTGACCTGGGTGATGAGCGGCCGGTTTGGGTCTACGTCGAAACCGCCGACGACGCGCTCCACATCCGCCAGCGGAATGGGCGCATTCTTCGGCGAACGCGGGTCGATCGTCGGGCGGATGATCGCCAGGTGGGCATCTTCCAAACCCGGTCCGACGTATTGGCGCATGGTGAAGATGAGGGCATCGTAATCTGCGATGAACTGCACGAAGAAGTCCCAGAAGTCCGGATTGGACTGGGAGGTGTCGATATGGCAGCGCCAGATCCAGTGTTTGCTGCTGGCGCTTTCGTTGAAGTGAAGCAGACCAGCCGGCTGGGGATCGTGCACAACGATGAAATCGTAATCGCCTTCCAGATGCCCGGCGTTGTAGCGATTTTGCCGGGTCCAGGTCTCCTTCATCTCCTGCGTTAAGGGAATATCCATACCCTGGAGACCATTGTGACTGGCTTTGCTCACCTCGAAGAATTCATCGCTGCCTTCGATGACCTGCCACTCGGCCTCCAGTCCCACGTCGCGCATCAGGGGAATCAGCGTTTGCAGGATCTCCGCCACACCCCCACCGAATGCCGTGGCGTTGACGTGCAGCACGCGGGCGCCGCGCAGATCTTGGGCGAGCTCGAGCAGATTTGCGATCACTTCCTCCCCGACGATGGGCTCGTAATCGGCCAAACGTTTTTCGGATAACTTAATTTCCTGCAGCATGATCTACCACCATTGTGGAACGAGTTCCACCAACCGCTAAGGAAAGCACCAACAATCACAACCCGGATTAGATTGCTTCGTTCCTGTAATTCACCTTCAGCGCAGAAGTGTTCCCTTGACAGTGATGATTCCAGATGACATAATAATAATACTGCTAACACGTGTTAGCATCAAGGGGTGCAAATGCGAAAACGCGTGACTGCACGAGACGTAGCAGACCGTGCAGGGGTCTCCAGGACGACCGTCTCCTTCGTTCTCAACAATGTGCCGGGAATGCGCATTAGCGAGGAAACCCGCCAGCGCGTACTCGAAGCGGCGCGTGACATCGACTATCACCCCAACATTTCGGCCCGCAGACTGGTCACAGGCCGCAGCTACATCATCGCTTACGTCGAACGCCAAAATCCAAAAGAAGCCTTCGCCGACGCCTTCTTCCCCGAGGCGCTGCACGGGGTACACGATGCAGTCTACGCTGCGGGATACGAAGTGCTGTTCGCGCCTACCGAAATCGATTCGGGTGCCCGACGCTGCACTCGATTGCTGCGCGGCGGACACGTGGACGGGATCATCCTCTCCGGCCCCCGCGCAGATGACGAAGAGTTACGCGATCTTTTACAGACCAACGCACCCATCGTTCTCCAGGGACATTGGCCCGGTGTGCCGGTCGCATCGGTGGACGTCGACAACGTGCGCGCCGCCAGCATGGCCGTGCAGCACCTCATCGATCTCGGTTTCGACGACATCTGCATGATCGTGCATGCTCCCTTGGCTTTCACCGCTGCATCAGCCCGTTTCCAGGGCTACCAACAAACGCTGGAAGAAAATGGACTTGCCTACATCGAGGACCGGATACAAATCGCAGACTTCACGCCCGTCTCGGGTGAAGAAGCGATGGAACGACTTGTAGAAACCCGACCGAACACGAAAGCCATCTTCATCAGCAGCGATACCGTTGCCATCGGCGCCATTCGGGCCGCCAAACGCAACGGCCTCCGCGTCCCGGAGGACATCGCCGTGATCGGCTTCGACGACATCCCGATGGCGGTGTACAACGAACCGCCTCTTACCACGATCAGGCTGCCGGCTTACGGCATCGGCTGGGGCGCTGCGAATCTCCTGATGCGTATCATCTCTGGCGACGAAGTGCGCCAGAAGAACGTACTTCTGGAGACAGACCTGGTCGTACGCAGCTCTTGCTGAGCTGTATCCGAAACAACCCGGTCATCAAAGAAGCAGCAATCTTCGTAGAGGGGATTGCTATCACCATCGAAGATTCTTCTACATACCGAAGTCGAGGAAGGAGGTGTCTGGAGAAAAACTGGTTTCAACTTGGATCTTATATCCGAAAACACGACATTCCTACCTATAGGAGGAGGATGATGAAAGGCAAGCTAGCAAAATGGTTTTCGCTCTGGATGGTAGTAGGGCTGGTGTTGGCCGGATGCGTGACCCAGACGCCTACACAACAAGTGGCGCCGCCCCCCGCTGCGACCGCAACCCCAACAGAAGCGATGATGGCAGAACCCACCGCAACCGAGACAACTGCGCCCGAAATGGGCCCGCAAATCGACTGCATGGGCGCTGCCTCGGGCGATACCCTGAGCGTCGTATATCAATGGTCCGGTCAGGAGGAGGAGAAGATCAATACCATCTTCAAACCCTTCGTGGATGCCTGCGGGGTCCAGATCACGTCGGAATCCACCCGTGACGATGCCGTTCTAGACACCAAGGTCAAGAGCGTCCCACCCGATCTGCTGTTCTGGCCCACGACCGCACCCACTTTGCTCTACACGGATCAACTCAAAGACCTTTCAAGCCTGGGTGCATCTGGCGATAACTACGCGCAATTCTGGAAGGATCTGGGAACGGTAAACGGCACGTGGTTGGCAGTCCCGGTGAAAGCGGACATCAAGTCCATCATCTGGTACAGCCCGGTGCAGTTCCAGACCTTCGGTTACGACGTGCCGACGACCTTCGATGAGTTGAATACTTTGGTCGAGCAGATGGTCACCGACGGCAACATCCCCTGGAGCATGGGCTTCGAGAACGGCGCCGCGACGGGCTGGACCGGATCGGACTTCATCCAGGACCTGCTGCTCACGCTGCAAGGTCCGCAGTACGTGATGGGGATCATCGATGGGTCGGTACCCTACGACGATCCCGGTGTGGTCCAGGCGTACGAGATTTACGCCAAGTGGGCCTCGGATCCAAAATACACCGTGGGCGGCGCTACGGGTACGGTTAACACCGCTTTCCTGGACGCCATCTACAAGGTGTTCTCCGATCCGCCGGAAGCCATGATGGTGAAGCAGTCCGGTTTTGCAGGCGATGAGGTAAAGAAGGAGTATCCGGATCTCGTGTACGGGACGGACTACGATTTCTTCGCCTTCCCTGGTGCAAAGGGCATGCAGGGTGGAGCCGACTACATGATGGCCTTCAGCGATTCGGCAGCCACCAAAGCCATGGTCGCTTACCTGACGAGTGCGTATGGTGCCGAAGTCTGGGCGCAGACGGGTTTCGATATCTCCCCGAACAGCGCTGCAGTGGGCAAGTACACCGACCCGGCGTTGACCAAAAAAGCGGATGCGCTGGCGAATGCCTCAGGCTTCACGCCGGACCTGGGTGATACCATCCCCGCACCGTTTGGTGACACCGAATGGCAGGCGATCATCGATGTTGTCCAGGGTGGTGACATTCCAACTGCACTGGCGAAAGTAGCCGCAGCTCAAGCTACCGCCTTGGGTCAATAGTCCGTAAGAATCCGAAAACAGGTGCTGGGGCGGCGAGCGCCCCAGCACCTTTCATACCACGCCTGCGTGGAGGAGGTGGATCTGCAATGGCGGCACCGAAAATCATGAAGCAGGGTAGGGTCGTGCCCTGGTTGTATGTCCTGCCCGCGCTCGCAGTCATTCTCATCTTCGTTGTATACCCAACCCTGAACACGACCTACTTGAGTTTCCGCAACCGCAGCGGAGACCAACCTGCGAGTGCAGACTGCATCGCAGGATCGCCCTGTTGGGGAGTGTTCGAGAACTACCGCTACGCCATCACGCATCCGGACATGGTCCAGGCGCTGCGCAACAACGCGCTCTGGTTGCTGCTGATGGTCCCTGCAACCGTAGCCATAGGGCTTTTCATCTCGGTACTTGCCGATCGGGTGCGCTACGAATCCCTGGTCAAATCGATCATCTTCATGCCCATGGCCATCTCCTTCATCGGCGCCGGCGTTATCTGGCGTTTCATGTACTACATCGAAACAGGCGGCAACCCACAGATCGGGGTATTCAACGCGCTTTTGACCTCCGTGGGTTTCAAGCCCGTACCCTGGCTGAGCACGGCGGGCATCAACAACCTGGCGCTCATGCTGGTGGGCGTGTGGTTGTGGGCGGGCTTCAGCATGAGCATTTTGTCCGCGGCGCTTAAGGGGCTGCCCATAGAGGTGCTGGAAGCCGCCAGGGTGGACGGCGCTTCAGAATGGCAGGTCTTCTGGAGAGTCATGCTGCCCATGATCATGCCGACGGTGACGGTGGTCGTCACCACGATGGTCATCATCGTGCTGAAGATCTTCGACATCGTTTTCGTCATGACGGGCGGCAACTTCGGCACCGAAGTGATCGCCAACCGCATGTTCAAGTTGATCGTGACCAACACCGGTCGTTCGATGGCCATCGCCGTGATATTGCTGCTGCTCACCATCCCGATCATGATCATCAACGTACGCAGGTTCCGAGAACAGGAGGCGACGCGATGAGACCTTTTGCGCGTTTGAATCGTTTCTTCAATCGCCTGCCTGTCAACCTGGCGATCGTCTTTATGTGCGTGTTCTGGATCGTACCCACCTTCGGCGTATTCGTCACTTCGTTTCGCTCGCGTGAGGCGGTCCGGACGACGGGGTGGTGGACGGTTTTCATCCCCAAAAGCAAAACCTACGTCGAAGGACAACAGGAGTACGAAACCTACTGCCTTTCCTGTCACGGCGCAGCAGGCAACGCAATCCCAAATGCGGATTTATCCGATCCGAACCTGGTGGCCCAATATCCAAGGTCGAACCGCCTACTGGTCGCCCTGCGCCAGGACATCAATGGAAAACCGCATCTGCAAAATCCGACCCTACCCCAGGATGCCAATCAGGCGCTGCAGGTGCTGGCGCCGATCATAAGCTACATGAACACGCTCTCGGGCGGAGGCCAGAGTGACATCAACAAACTCAGCCTGCGCAACTACGCCGACGCACTCGTGGGGTATAAAGGCACCGGAGATTACCTCACGGACTGTCAACAAGGAGTGCCAAGTACGTTGGCCAAATTCAAATGCAACGCCAGCGATCTTCTCAATCCGGAAGGAATGGGGCGCGCATTTCTCAACACCGTCGCCGTCGCCGTCCCTTCGTCGATACTTCCCATACTCTTCGCTGCGTTCGCCGCTTATGCCTTTGCCTGGATGGACTTCCCGGGTCGGCATTGGGTTTTCGCCATCCTGGTCGGTCTGCAGGTGGTACCCCTGCAGATGGCACTGGTGCCGATCGCCAGGTTGTATTCGAGCATCGGACTGCAGAGCTCCTTTCTGGGTATTTGGCTCTTCCACACCGGATTCGGCCTGCCCTACGCCATTTACCTGATGCGCAACTTCCTGGGCGGACTGCCGCGCGAGGTGTTCGAATCCGTCTACATCGACGGCGCCAATCACTGGACGGCTTTTTGGAAGATGGCGATACCGCTTTCGGTCCCCGCCATCGCCTCGCTGGGCATCTATCAATTCCTGTGGATCTGGAACGACTTTCTGGTGGCGAAGATTTTTCTCTCCGATAAACCGGTGCTCACCGTTCAAATCACCAACTTAATCGACCCGCGCGGCGGAAATTGGCACCTGCTTACGGGAGCCGCTTTTCTCTCCTTCATCGTCCCCATGCTGGTTTTCTTCGCCCTGCAGCGTTACTTCGTGCGCGGGCTGTTGGCCGGTTCTGTAAAAGGATAAATGCGAATCGTGCGACGATTTCGACTGCTGCAGTTATTGCAAAAACTGCAGCAGTTCCTTTTTAATCCAGAAGAAGTGCATCGCCCGCACAGGATCTTGCCATCGATCCTTCGTCCACGGACTCTGGAAAAGCACAGTCTCTTATCCTCAAACGCATTCGTATAGATTGTGGTGTCGTATAAGGCATGGTTCTCGTCAGTGAAATAGCCAATTGCAAATGTCCATACGCGCTGCGGTCGCAAGCCAATTTCCTGTCGCGAACCCCATTTGACAGCTTCTGAAGCATGCGGTAGACTTAATCTCAAGATAATTGGATCGGCCGCAATACCGCTCCCCTGTCTGGAGCGGTTTTTTGTTAATCGAATTCCGATCGATGAAAAAGGATGTATCAAACGACTTATGACTTTTCAACAATACAATTTCACGCCGGCGTTACAACGCGCCTTACGTAAAGAAGGGTTCGAACAGCCCACACCCGTACAGCAGCAAGCCTTCCCCGCCGCCTTGCAGCGCAGGGACATTCTCGGCACAGCCCAGACCGGCACCGGAAAGACAGTCGCATTTCTGCTGCCTGCTCTTCATACATTGCTCACGACTCAAGCGACGAAAAGACCTCGCATGGTGGTTCTGGCGCCTACTCGGGAGCTCGCATCGCAAATCGCCGACGAGGCCCGGCGTTTTGCCCATTTCACACCGCTTCGCACCGCCACGATCGTTGGCGGCGCTCCGATCAAAGCACAGACCCAGCATCTGCGGCGCGGAGTCGACCTGGTCGTGGCCACCCCCGGCCGTTTGAAGGACCACATGCAGCGCGGCAACATCCGCTTTACTGACCTCGAGATTCTGGTCCTCGATGAAGCCGACCGGATGCTCGACATGGGGTTTCTACCCGACATTGAATCCATCGTTCGAAGCATGCCGGACCAGCGGCAGACCATGCTTTTCTCGGCAACCATGCCGTCAGCGATCCAATCGCTGAGCTACCGCTTCCTTAAAAATCCGCTCCGTATCGAGATCGACACCGCACAACCTCCGCAAGCCATCCAACAATGCCTATACCCGGTACCCAAGCATTTGAAAATCGATCTGTTGCTCGAATTGTTGGACGACCCCAAAGTGAAAAGCACGCTGGTTTTCACCCGCACCAAGCAAGAAGCAGATATCCTCACCCGCAAGCTGCGAGAAGCCGGTCTGTCAGTCGTTGCTATGCACGGTGATTTTCAGCAACGAAAACGCGCACAGGCATTGCAGCGCTTTCGGACTCGAAAAGCCCGCATTCTGGTGGCGACGAATATCGCCGCCCGCGGGTTGGACATCGATGACATCTCCCACGTAATCAACTATGACGTTCCGGATGAAGCCGAAAATTACGTACACCGCATCGGACGTACCGCCCGCCTTCAAATGGACGGCGTAGCCTGGACTCTGGTCACACCTGAGGACGAACCGTTGGTCGCCGGCATCGAATACCTGCTCGACAAACGAATAGAACGTCGATTCGTCCCCGATTTTGATTATGATGTCCCTGCTCCGGATTGGGCCAAGCCCTCGACGAAAACCCTCCTGGCCAATGTTCGACGCAAACAAAGCTCGTACGAGCGCTGGAAAGCCCTCGCTCGCTGAACGAGGCTGTTAATTGATTTGCATAAATAAATCAGTTGGGGGAAATCTGTCCGGTTTTCGAATTTGCGTTACCTGGCGTTCGACTTTATCAATGGGAAGAGCGTAACGGAATAAATTACGATTCAATTTTGATATCCTATAAACCAAATTGGATACCAAGGAGTTGAACATGCGCAATGTCGTTTCCCGTCTTGTTGGCATCGGTGTCGTTATCGGCATCGGCTTTTTGATCAACATGCTGCGCGACACCACAAGCTGCAGCGGGCCCAAGGCGGCGGCCTGGGACGATGCAACTGGGGCGAGGATCGAAGAGTCTGTCCAGGATTACAATTCGTTCAATGATTACGTAGAAATCTCCGGAAATACGGAATACGCTATGCGAGCGGAACAGCGATATCAAGGCCAATCCGCACAGGCTACGATCACTTGCATTGAGGATCTTAACGAACTAATCAAGGAATTCTTCCGTCTCGAATGGAAAATGTACGAAGCCGCAGGTAACGGCAATTATGATCTCGCATACCAGTACGATAAGGAATCTGCCGAGTTGTCCGACGATATTCAGCTTGAATTCGACCGGCTCGCTGATAAATATGACGATTGGCAAACGGATTAAGCCTGGAAAGTGACGGATCAACATTTACGGCGAATACCTGCGCCGAGGGAAGCAAGCAATCGTATTCTGCTCAGTGGCAAAGCAAATGAATGGCGCTCAATCGTAACAATCGATTGGGCGCCCGAGATTCAACTGACCGATTTTCTGACATCTGCAACCGTAAAGGACGGTGACTATTGAATTCTCATCGACGGCATCGTTCCGGGAAAACAGCAATCTGATCCCTGTCAACATCAGACGATCCACTCATAAAAACCCGGAGCCGATCGAACATCCATGATTGTGAACGACTTCGGAGTTCTATGTCAAAACCGCCTTTCTCGATCCAATAAACCCCCGCACGCACCGCCTTGGTTTATAATTCTCAGGCAATGATCTTCTGGATTAAAGCTTTATCGCAAGAATCCCGTTCGACTTAAAACCGATACATGAAAGAGGTCTGAGTTGAAATTATTTGTTCCCGGACGCATTTGTCTTTTCGGAGAGCACTCCGATTGGGCTGGCGGATACCGCCGTTTCGACGTAGATATCGAGAAGGGCTATACCTTGCTTACCGGCACTGATCAGGGCATCTACGCTGAAGTCGAACCGCATCCATCTGCTTTGGTTCTATCTTCAACCACGCCAAGCGGTGAGAAGCACGGCCCCTATGAAATCCCGATGGATCCCAAAGCACTTCTCGAAGAAGCCCAAAAGGGAGGCTACTGGAGCTATATCGCAGGGGTGGCATATCAGATTCTGATTAACTACCAGGTCCGGGGCCTGATCATTGATAACTACAAGACCGACCTGCCGATCAAGAAAGGCCTGTCGTCCAGCGCTGCGATATCTGTCTTGACCGCGCGCGCCTTCAATCGCATCTATGACCTCAAAATGACGATACGCGGCGAGATGGAACACGCTTACCAGGGCGAGATCACCACGCCGTCTCGATGTGGCCGTATGGATCAGGGCTGCGCCTACGGGAATCGTCCCATCTTGATGACGTTCGACGGCGACCATCTCGATGTCGCCGAACTCCAGGTTCCGGCAAACATGTACTTTGTGATCGTGGATCTGAACGCCGAAAAAGATACGACCGAAATATTAGCTCGACTAAGTCGTGGTTTTCCCTATCCCGAGTCCGAAATTGAGCGCGGCGTTCAGGAACTCCTGGGGTCGATAAACAAGAGAATCGTGCATGAAGCCGTCGAGGCGCTCACTTCCTCGAACGCCGCACGGTTGGGCGAGTTGATGAGCGAAGCGCAAGCAGAGTTCGACCGTCTGGCAACACCTGCCTGCCCGGAGGAGTTGACCGCGCCGGTTTTACACAACGCATTGAACCTCGAAGCACTGCATCCCTACGTTTATGGAGGGAAAGGCGTAGGCTCGCAGGGAGACGGTACCGCGCAGTTCATCGTTCGCAGCGAAGCGGATCAAAAAGCTGCGATCGAGACTATCGAACGCGAACTGGGAATGCCCTGTCTGCCGCTGACAATACGTACCGGAGCGAAAGTGCGTAAAGCGGTGATTCCCGCGGCGGGATTTGGAACACGCCTCTTCCCTGCGACCAAAGCGGCCAAGAAAGAGCTGTTCCCTGTGATCGACCGGGACGGCATCGCGAAACCCGCCATCCTGTTGATCGTTGAAGAAGCGCTCAAAGCCGGCATCGAAGAAGTGATCATCATTGTACAAGAGCACGATCTCAATGCCTTCAACGCATTGTTCAACGAACAAATCACGATCGAGAACTACAACAAACTGCCACGCCGGTTTCAGGAATATGCCCAGCAAATTTTGGAAATCGGCCGCAGGGTATCGTTCGTTACCCAGAAGACCCAGGAGGGTTTTGGCCACGCCGTGTATTGCGCCAGGGATGCCGTTGGGGATGAACCGTTCCTGCTGATGCTCGGAGATCACCTCTACCGCTCGAATGGTGAATTCTCGTGCGCCCAGCAATTAATCGAATCCTACCAAAGGCACGCTCTCAGCGTCATCGGTTTACGACGTACGCCCGAAGAGGAAATTGCCAACTTCGGCACAGTGACCGGCGTCTGGTTGGAAGAGGGGCAGGATTTAAACATCACCGAGTTCGCCGAAAAACCCACGCTCGATTACGCCCGCAGCAACTTGCGCGTCAGGGGGCTTCCTGCCGATGAGTACCTGACCGCCTTCGGATTGTACGTGATCAAATCGAAGATCTTCGACTATCTTGAAGAACACATCACCAATAATGTGCGCGAACGAGGGGAATTCCAACTCACTTCCGCCCTAGACCGCCTGCGGCAGGAAGACGGGTTTATGGGCATCTTGATGGACGGTCAACGCTACGATATCGGGCTTCCGGAACACTATCTGGAAACACTGAGGACTTTTCGAGGAGAAGAATAAATCTGATCCGGCGAACCCATCGCCTCCCATCTGCGAGCCAGAGACGAATCAACCAGCAATCCGTCTGCGCACATGTCCACCGCGTATCCCGCCCAACCTCGAGCGCAAGAAGTGCAATACGGCGGGATGCGTTTATGCCTTAAGCACCGGAAAAAAAGGCTCCTATTTCTTCCCCATTGATTATCGAGCGAGAGCGCATTCCCGTTACCGCAAACTACAGCGCTTCTTGATTGCGTCCATTTGGTTCGAGACGCAGCAGGCTCAAGCTGAGCACCGCCGCAATGAAAAATACGAACGCTGAAGCACGGAACATCGTCGTATACCCGTAGTTGTCGATGCACCAGGCTGCCAGGAAGGGTGCTAGCAGTGTAGCAGGCGCGATGAGAGAATTCGCCATCCCGATGTAGGCCGCCTGATTGGCGTGCGTCCCGAACTCGAGACTGAGCACCATCGAGGTGGTCCAATTCGCCACTGCCCCCATGCCAGCCAGACCGAAGATGACGAACCACAGCGGGATCGAGGCAGCCCAGCCGGCCAAACCTGCGCTCAACATGGCCATCGTCGACCCAAGCAGCAGGATGAATCGGTGACTCGTGCGATCGCCGAGTGTTCCGAGCGTCGGATTGGCGATCACTTGCGAAAAGAAGATGACACCCGTCAACCAGCCCACCAGCCCTTCGCTGACTCCCAATTCCCCGACGGCATACACAGCGTAAAAAGAGAAGGCGACCCCGCCCAACTGGAAGATCATGCGAATCGCCAGAAAGCGACGGAATACCCGGTCGCTGCTGAGAATGTCGCCAACTTCCCGCCACAATTTTGTGGCGATCCCGGAAGGCTGGGCCGGAGCGTGATCCCGCTCTCGCGTCAATCCCAAGAAAATAAAGGAGAGCATCAAACCCGCACTGGCGAGTAGGAAGCAATACACATAGTCCTGAGGAGATTCAAATCGCTCGAGGATCTGGCCGGCGAAAACCGCAGTGATGCTCATGAGCAGGTTGGCAGCCGAACCCTGAACGCCGAAGAAACGCCCATGCCAGGTCGGGGGGATGATTTTTCCGATCATCGACTGCCACACCGTGGCGGTGAAGCCGCCTCCAAGTCCCTGCCAAACAAGCAAGATGTAGATGAGCAGCAACGCAAACGTGGGATCCAACCTGGGCAACAGGTAGGCCACCAATGCCAATCCGAGAAAAGGCACACGTTCGTGGATGGTCATCGCCATTACCATCGGCTTGTAGCGGGCGAGGCGTCTTACACGGCCGGCGGTAAGCAGTTGGGGCAGCTGCCAGCCAACGCTGTGAATAGCGGGGATCAAACCGATCAATTCAGGTGAATCGGTCAATTGACGCACGAAAAGCGGGATGATGGTGGTAAAGGAAGCAAAACCAAGCGCTACGCCGAAAAAGGCGCCGTCCAGGACATTAACGGTTACGTTGAAACGTACATCATCCGGTGGGCTGGGGGTAGGCGAAGTCGCTTCGTTCATGGCAAGAGAGCCGGCCGGCCGAATGTGTACGATCGAACTGGGCCTCGCTCGCCGTTATTATAAAGCAGATGAAGCCATGCGCATTCGGCCGTTCTTATCAAGCCATTGGGAATGTTAATAAGGAAAGAACCCCTACAGATTGTAGGGGTTCTCGAACGGTGATCAGCTCGGTCAGGGAAGCAGCTCGAAGATGACCGTCACCTGCATCCCGATCGTCGTCTGCCCCGGGCTCACGGTGCTCGGAACTCCGGCGCCCACTCCACCTCCTCCCATCCCGATGTTACCCTTGAGGCCGTAGGTGTAGACCGGCGCGATTCCAGCCACGGAACCTTCGCTGATGGAGATCGGCTTACCCAACCGCACGCCCATGCCCTGCGCCAGCTTCTGGGCGCGGTCCTGAACGTCGAGCATAGCGAGGTCGCGCGCTTCCGCTTCGAGGGCAGAGGTATCATCGATGGTGAAGTCGATACCGTAGATGTTGGTCACACCGGCGTCTAAACCGGCGGAAATCAGCCCGCCGATGCCCTGCACATCGTGCACGGTAACGGCCAATTGGATATCCACGTGGTAGCGAGTCTCTCCCGTGGGCATGCCCGTTTGCGGATCGTAAACCTCTTCGGTCCAGACGCTGTAATTGGCGGTGCGAATGTCGTCCGAATTTACCCCACGGGCGACGATGGCTTCGGTGATGCGTTCGATGGCTGTGTTGGCGTCGTAGATCGCCTGGCCGATGTCGGTGTCAACGGTCGACACGCCGAGTTGTACGTGCGCCAGGTCGGGCGACCCGTTTGCTTCCCCGTAGCCTGTTACCGAGATCGACTCGAGCACCCCCACCGATTTCGTTCCACAGGCGCCGATGAGTAATGCGATGAGTAGCAACATCATCGTGCTTAGTAATGTTCGCGTATAACGACTTGTCTTCTTCACGATACTCCTCCATTCTGTTGTTAGGTTTTGATTCATCGTTTCAATCGATTGCATCTTCTTTTCATCTCAGGGCTTGAGCGTCTTACCAGATGGGAAATCGCTCCTCGCCGTGTACAACACCAAGCATAATACCTCAATCGGAACACGGAACCGGGTACGAGAATGGTTTTCCTGTCGACCATATGGGCCGCATCGCAATCGACCACCTGGCCAGGTCTCAACGGCATTTCGTCTCCGCAATTTATTCGCCGAAGCTGAGCGTGGACAGCAGTTGATCGTAGAACTGTCGATTGAGGTCGGCTTCGACATCCGTCAGGCGGATTTGAAAGAGACGGCCAGCGGCCAACACATAGATCTCCTCCATCGAAACGGCCATGGGCGAGGAAGGCGTCGTGATCCGCAGTGCAGGTAATCCGCCGATCTCCGCATTTACCTCCCGCGGGACATCCGGCATCCGTCCCGCAAACGACTCTTGCATCCATTCCACCAGGTCCGTGCCGTTTGGCGGATTGTAAAGCGGCGTCTCGTAATGGGCGATGGTTATTCCGGCGAGAGTCAATTCACCTTCACCCAGGAAAGCCTGTAGGAAAACCTCGTTTGGATTCTCCGCGTTCAGGAAGCACAGGCACTCCGCTGAGCGTTCCTCGGGGGGGTTCGCTTTACAACCCGGCGGCATCGGTCCGAAAGTGCATTCCGCGGGAAAACGCAGGGAATAGCCGAATTCCTCGTTCTCATATACTTGCCAATCATCTTCCGCCTGCACGGCGACCATGGCGCATGCGCTCAAAATACCCAATCCGACTACGATGAAGATTGCCAGCCACATCTTCATACTTTTCATTTGTCATCTCCTTCATTTCTCGACTGAAATAATTCCCGTTGCAGGTCATCCTAATGCTGATCTGTGCGGCAATCATCTGCCAGGCGGCCGGTTTTGGTGGTCGCTGTCAGGACCATACACGCCTCCCCCAGGTGGACAGGCATGCAGGAGAAATAAAAGAAGCAAATCGACGACTTGGATAGGGAATCAATAATACGTCGTCTTGAATCAAAACGATGTTGCCCAAGACCCGTAGGGGGGTTTAAAAACCCCCCTACGTCCTCATCTTCGATAAAAATGTCGTGGGCAATAAAGGTGATTCAATCGGAGACGATGTTGCCTTTCACCGCCAGCGCAACGGCTTCCGTCCGGCTGGAGGTGCCCAGCTTGGAGAGGATATTGCGTACGTGATGTTTCACCGTCGAGCGGCTGATCACCAGCCGCTCGGCGATCTCCGGATTGTTCAAACCTTTCACCATCAGGGCCAACACTTCCAGTTCGCGCGGCGTGAGATCGGAACCCAGATCGGGCGGCTTGGTCGTTGCGCGAATCAAAGCTTGCGCGGCTTCCGGCGCCAACGTCGGCTGACCTTCGTGGGCATTGCGGATTGCCTCGGCCAATTCCTTGGCGCTGACGCTCTTCAACAAATAGCCAATGGCGCCCGCCTGAATGGCTTTCTGCACCAGCGCCTCCTCTCGAAAGCTGGTCAAAGCGATCACCTGAATTTGCGGGAATTCCTGACGAATCGCTTTCGTCGCTTCGGCGCCGTCCATGCCTTCCATTACCAGGTCCATGAGCACCACGTCCGGCTGGCTTTGGCCGCAAAGCGTCAACGCTTGTTTCGCGTTCGCCGCTTCTCCGACCAGTTCCAGATCGTCGTAGGCGAGTAAAAAATCAGCCAAACCACTGCGGACGACGGCGTGATCGTCGACCACCATCACGCGTATCTTGTCTGCTTCTGCCATCTTTTCCTCATTCATTTCCTGCTCCGGGCATGTCTCATTTCTATTAAAACATAACCGCAGAAATCATACGTATTTCCCACGAAGCATTGCATGTACACTTTACTTGCGGTCCCAGGCAAGCGAAAGGCGGGTACCCTTTTGCTTTCCCGGTTCAAGGTGAAGCCGGGCACCGATGCTCTCTGCCCGCTCCTGCATGATGCGTAGACCGAGATGATCCGGCGAAACCATTTTGGGGTCGAAACCGATGCCATCGTCCTCCACGATCAGTTCAGTTTCCGAACCGTCTCTCCGGAGGCATATGCGTACGCGGCTGGCCTGCGCGTGTTTGGCCACGTTATTCAACGCCTCCTGCGCTACTCGATAAAACACGACCTTAGCTTCGGGGCTAATTTCGCAATTGCCCTCGATCTCCAAATCCACCGGGATGCGCGCCCGGCCGATCAAGGAATCCGCCAGCTGCCGCATCAGTTCGTCGAGGTTCGCGGACGCCAGAGCGGAGGGACGTAATTCAAACAGCAATGTGCGCATTTCGGCCAACGCGCCTTTGGTCAGATCGTTCAACACCTTGAGACGGCTGCGGCCGAGTTCGGGATCCTTCTCCCAGAGAGTGGGCAGCACTTCCGATACCAAACTAGCCGAAAACAACGTCTGTGTCACCGCGTCGTGTAAATCGCGTGCCAATCGCTGGCGCTCCTCGTAGACGGCGGACTTTTGCGCCTGGTCCTGCAGATTTGCCTGCTCGATGGCGATCGCCGCTCGCTGTGCCAGCGCCTCGAACAGGCGCTGCTGTTCCCCGCCAAAATCCTGCGGCGTCGTATAGGCCACAGTCAGTACGCCGTACGTTCGATCCCCGCTTTGAATGGGCACACGCATGAGGGATAGGATGCCTTCCGGCTTCATCAACTTGCGGTTCACCCGGGTGTCGTCCAGTACGTCTCGAATCACGACCGATTTTCCCGTTTGCATGACGATTTCCGCCGTGCTGCCTTCGACCGAATGGTTCAGTTTGTCGAGCGTTTTCGCTTTGAAGCCTTTCGAAGCGCGCACTTTCAAACGTCCGGCCGACTCGTCCCAATAGAGCAGCAGCCCCTTATCGGCATGCAGGATTTCGACGGTGATTTCGACCAACGCCTGGAACACCTGATCCACTTCGAGGTGCCGCATCAATTTCTCGTCCGCAAGGTACAAAGCGTTGATTTCACTTCTGCGCTGCTCGATTTCCTGCGTTCGCTCACTGACCAGCTTTTCCAGCTCACGGCTGCGCGCTTCGACTCTGCGCACATTCCAGCGGAATCCGGTAAAAACAAGCGCCGCGAAAACGAGCACGCCGAGGACCTGGAACCACGCGGTCTCCCAAAATGGCGGGGTCACCGTGATGAGGACCGAGACCCCCTCCTCGTTCCAGACGCCGTCGCTGTTCGAGCCCCGCACACGGAACACGTACGTTCCACCGGCGAGGTTGGTGTAACTCACGTAGCGGCGCGTACCGGACTGTACCCAATCCTCGTCGAAACCCTCCAGCATGTAGGCATACTGGTTGTTCGCCGGCGCGTAATAATCGAGGGCTGCGAAATCGAAGGCGATGAAATTATCCCGGTAGGAAAGTTGGATCTGTTCGTTGGGAAGCAGGTCGTGGCGTATCGCCTGATTGAACTTATAGAACGTCGTGATGACGATCGGAGGCACGTGAGGGTTTCGTTGAATCTCATCGGGGAAGAAGGCGTTGAAGCCTCGAATTCCGCCGAAGAACATTTCCCCACTCCCACTCCTGAAGTGCGCGCCTACATTAAATTCGTTGTCCTGGAGACCATCGCGGACGTCGTAATTCTCGAACGTTTCGCTCTGTGGATCGAAGCGTGATAGGCCTCGGTTCGTACTCATCCATAAACCGCCGCTTGCATCGGCTTCGATTCCGTAGATCGTATCGTTGGGGAGACCATCGCGCTCCGTGAAGTGCTCGAATCGCCCCGTCGCCCGGTCGAAGCGGTCCAAACCCCCACCCCACGTCCCGACCCACATCGTGCCCTGCGGATCCTCGTAGAAGGCAAAAATCGAATCGGAACTCAAACTGCTCTCGTCTTCGGCGTCGAAACGATAATGGATGAAACGATCGCTTCCCGGCTGCAGGACGCTGATGCCGCTGAGCGTCCCCACCCATAAAGCCCCTTCCTCGTCCTCGTACAGCGCCCAGATACGGTCATCGCCGAGACTGGAGGGATCGTTCTCGTCGTGTCGGTAGCGGGTGAATTTTCCGCTGGCAGGTTCGAGCAGGTTCAAGCCGGAATAACGCGTGCCCACCCAGATGCCGCCCGAACGACTGGCCCGTAAGACGTTCACGCGATTCCCACTCAAGCTGTGCGGATCGGACACATCCGTAGTGAAGTGAATGAAACGATCCGATTCAGAATCGAACAGTTCCAGGCCGCCCGCCGTCCCCACCCAGATCCTGCCGGACGGGTCTTCGAGCAAAGCGCGCACGTCGTCGCTGAGCAGGCTGTCGGCATCGCTCTCATCATGGCGGTACACAACGATTTCATTCATCTCTCGATCGAGGACGTTCAGGCCGCCGTTAAACGTCCCCACCCACACGCTTTCGTCCGACGCTTGCATGATCGCCCAAATCATGTTGTCGCTCAGGCTGTCGGGTTGATTGGCATCGTGCTGGTAGAGCTTGAAACGGTCCGTGGAGCGATTGTATTTCGACAGCCCGCCGCCCCAGGTGCCAAACCACATCACGCCCGATTGATCCTCGAAAATCGACCAGACCGTGCTGCTGCCCAGGCTGGCCGGATCGAACGAGTCGTTGTAGTAATGTAGAAACTGAAGCGCAGTGTTCGATGGACTGAAATCTTCCGCAGGCACCAGATTCAGGCCGTTCTGGGTTCCCACCCAGAAGTTGCCCGGGCGGTCTTGATAGATCGCTCGAACGCGGTCGTGGCTCAAACTAAGCGGATCGTCTGGATCGTGAATGTAGCGCGTAAACGACCCGCTGGCGGGATCGAAACGGCTTATTCCACCCGCCTCGGAACCCACCCACAGATTTCCATATCGATCCTCATAGATTTCGGAAATGTCGTTGACTTCGTCATTCTGAGCATCATCGGTCGAGTTGTACTGCGTGAATTCACCATCGGCGCGGTCGAAGCGATACATGCCGTCGTGGGTTCCGATCCACATTTCCCCCTTCGTGTCCTCGAAAATCACGCGTGCGGCGTTGTCGTGCAGGAGAGGTACATTGCCAGCTTCATCCAGGGAATTGGAGAACGTACCGTTGGAACGGTCCAACCGATTGAGACCTTCTTCTTCCGTTCCCACCCACAGGGTTCCCTGGTGATCTTCATAGAGGCTGATCACCCAGGCGCCCTGCAGATAGGGGTCCGTTTCCAGCTGCGTGGGGTAATGGATGAAGGAACTTGAGGATGGATCGTAGCGATCGAGGCCGCTGCGTGTACCGATCCATATTTCCCCGTTAAGATCGACCAGGATTTCAGATACATAGTTGTCGATGAGAGATGTGGGATCATCCGGGTCGTGTTTGTATACCGTGAACTGGTACCCGTCGTATTTGTTCAGGCCGTCTTCCGTGCCAATCCACAGAAATCCCTGCGTGTCTTGCGCGATGGTCAGAACCGCATTCTGGGACAGGCCCTGCTCGATCCCCAGGCGTTCGAAACGCAGTTTCTGCGTTTGTGCTGCGGCCCGCATGGGAAAGAGAAAGTAACCCGCGATGATTGCGGTGATCAGCAAGGTTTTCAGTATCTGTTTCATCGCACTCCGTCGTTTCAGAGGGGTCAGGAATAAAACCATCGCGCTAGAACGCCTGTGCTCAGACAGGCAACCTGATGATCTCGATAAGTATAAGCAACCCGTTTATTCCGTACAACAAAGTCCGTCATATAGGATACTTCCTGACGATAATGTGCCAGCAGAACTCATACGACCCCGGCCGAATTGCTTTGGTCCACTCCACAACGAGATCGATGATCCAACTTTATC
>DAOUEE010000209.1:0-2485 GCA_034430695.1 Anaerolineales bacterium
GGAAACAGTGCTGGGTCTGGCTGGGCTTGATGGGCGGGGACGAGAATCCCTTCGGCAACTGTCCGCTGGAGATCGTCGATCCGCCGGAGGCGCCGCGGGAAGGCGCTTGCAGCTCCGATTTGGACGAAAGGGCATGCATCGCCACGGGAGGCGAGTGGACAACGGGCATGGCGGCGCCGTACTGCGCCTGCCCGGAATAGATTTAATGTAAGGGCGACCCGGCGGGTCGCCCTTACACATCAACCCCTGCAATGTACTGGACGGACACAGGGGTCCGCCCCTACACGATACTTGTTTGGAAAATTGTAGGGGCGGGTTTGAAACCCGCCCCTACATGGTTTGGCGATATATTGGTGATTGGTTTTTGCGCGCAACCCTCGCGAGAAAATGATCTACTTACCCCGAATCAGGGGGAGGATCTCATCCAGGGCGTCCTTCCAGGTGACATCCTCGTAAACCTGCCACTGCTCGACATGCTCGACGCTCTCCCCCGGTCCGAGTTTCGTGATCGGCGCTAGCGTCTCTAGCTCGATGAAGTGCGGGTTGCAGTAGCACTGTGAAGGGCTTCCGAAATCGAAATATGCTGCCTTGGGGTCATAAGCAGCCCGTTTTACGAAGAGCGTGCCTTCGACCCAATAGGCGAGCCATCCCGCCGGATTGGTGAAACCGACTTTTTGGCTGCCCTCCTGCATCTCCGCCCGAATTAAAATCTGCTGGTTGCCCCAGGTGATGTACGGCGAATTGATGTCTGTATACGGCCAGAGCACAAACGAGCGGTCGGGCAGCGTGGGATTGTCCGGATTCCCCCCGCCGTAGAGGGGCAGGATGCCGACTCCGCCTGGAATCAACTGCGTAATCGCCCAGGGTGCGATAGTCCAATCCTGTTTGCCCTCGTTCGTGATCGTGTGGCGCACTCCGACCTCGGCCTTGTCCTCGATCAGGCGGATTTCAAGTTCTTTCCGGAGTCCCGTCTGCACCTCAACGTCCTGCGTGATGTGCACGCCGTTATCTATGGCCTGCGCCTGTACCGGCGAATCGTCCGGCAGGTAAGTAACGCGCGGTTCTTCCGGGGCGTACCAGAGGCGGTGCCCGCCGTACAGGTGGAACAACCCAGTGCCGGGACAATCCAGGGTAATGCCGGGCAGTTCGGCGAACAAATTGCCGCCGTTTTTGGTTTTCAGCGAGAGCACCCGTGGACCAACGGAAACGGATACGAGCAGCGTCAGACTTTCGTTGGCGATCTCCACACATTCAACATTATTGAATTTAACATTCTTCATGAATACTCACCTCCGGGCACGGATTCCTCACACTTTAGGATGATTTGGACGCAAAGCCATTATACCCGCCAAGCGGGTAAAATCCACCGGATGAGCGGTATGGTAACATTACATGCTGTGCATCGCCCGGGGAATCGTGGGACGGCGCAGTAGAGCAACACTATTCCCAAAGCAAGCCTGCGGCGCGATATTTAAAAGAGGACTTTCCGCTCGCTCTCCGTGGCTGGTTCAGGAAGAGAAACTTAAGGAGATATCGCATGGCAAAAACCAATATCCCCTGGGAAGCGCGGCCCGCGGGCTGCTCCGACGTTATCTGGCGCTACAGCAAGAACCCGATCATCCCTCGCGATTTGATCCCCTCATCGAACAGCATCTTTAACAGCGCCGTCGTTCCTTATGAGGACAGATTCGCAGGTGTGTTCCGCGTGGACAACAAGAAGCGCGAGATGAATCTCTACCGCGGCTTCAGCGATGACGGCCTGGATTGGAAGCTGGATCACGACCCAATCGCATGGGAATTCACCGATTCCGAACTGTCCGAGTTTTCCCACCGCTACGATCCACGCCTCGTCTGGCTCGAGGATCGCTACTACGTCACCTGGTGCAACGGCTACCACGGCCCGACGATCGGCATCGGATACACCCAGGATTTCGAGAAATTCCACTTTCTCGAAAACGCACTTCTGCCCTTCAACCGCAACGGCGTTCTTTTCCCCAGAAAAATCAACGATCGCTACGTGATGCTCAGCCGCCCAAGCGATAACGGTCATACGCCGTTCGGGGATATTTTCCTCAGCCAGAGCCCGGATATGGTGCATTGGGGACAACATCGTTTTGTGATGGGAGTCGCCGGCGGTTGGCAGAGCACCAAGATTGGCGCTGGTCCGATCCCCATCGAAACGCCGCAGGGATGGCTGCTCTTCTATCACGGCGTCCTGACCTCCTGCAACGGTTTCGTCTACAGCTTTGGTGCAGCCCTGCTCGATCTCGAGCAGCCCTGGAAGGTGATCCGGCGCGGCGAGCCCTATTTGCTCTCCCCGCAAAGAGACTACGAATGCGTCGGAGAAGTGCCCAACGTGACCTTCCCCTGCGCGGCACTGTACGACGAGTCGAACGGCCGCATCGCGATCTATTACGGCGGCGCGGACACCGTGACGGCGCTCGCCTTCACGCAGCTCGAGGACGTTCTCGATTTTCTGGAAACC
>DAOUEE010000210.1:0-7848 GCA_034430695.1 Anaerolineales bacterium
GGAATTAGCAGGAGTATTAGAAGCGTGATTCGAAGGATTCGATATGCGTGAATTGCATCCCGATATCGCCCGAGTCGTTATTTCGGAAGAAGACATACAGGCACGCGTGGCGAAAATAGCGGCGCAGCTCGAGGAGGATTACGCACACGCCGATGAAATCTATATGGTCGGCATCCTCAAAGGCGCATTCATTTTCCTCGCCGATCTGGCGCGCTGCCTGCACAAGCGCCACGTCGTGGACTTCATGGCCGTCTCGAGCTACGGCATGACGGCCACCACGACCGGCGCGGTGCGCATTCTGATGGATCTGCGCGAGCCCATCCAAAACCGCCACGTGTTGATCGTCGAGGACATCCTCGACTCGGGCAACACGCTCGCTTACCTCTATCACACCCTGCAGGAACGCCGACCGGCGTCGTTGAAGACCTGCGTGTTGTGTAAGAAGGAACGGGAACACGCCGACGTGCCGATCGATTATCTGGGTTTCGAGATTCCGGACGTGTGGGTTGTGGGCTACGGCCTGGATTTCGCCGAAACGCACCGCACGCTGCCCTACATCGGCGAACTCAAGCCCGAGATCTACCAGAACGTGGAATGATGCCGTCGCGTTTCGAGCATTTCGACTTGCATGAAAACGAATTTCGATAACGGGTCTCGCAGGTGATGCCGTCCATCGATCTGCCCGAACCGGAACGACAGGGAGCGCTTTCGCTCGAAGAGGCGCTCGCCGTACGCCGTTCCGTGCGCCAATTCGCTTCCGAGCCGTTGGAGGCGCAGCAAATCTCGCAGCTGCTCTGGGCGGCGCAGGGACAAACGCATGGCAGCGGCCTGCGGACGGCCCCTTCCGCCGGTGCGCTGTTCGCCCTGGAAGTCTACTTGATCGATTCACAGGGGGTCTATCACTATCATCCGGAGGGACATTCCCTCTCGGCACACATCGCCGGAGATATTCGAAAAGACGTTTGCCAGATGGCGCTCGGACAGGAATCGATCCTGCAGGCGCCGTGCACGATCGTGCTGGCGGCCGTGTACGAGCGCACCGCCATCCGCTACGGCCCGGAGCGCACGCCGCGCTACGTCCACATGGAAGCGGGCCACGCGGCGCAGAACATCCTGCTTCAAGCCGCGGTCCTGGGACTGGGCGCCGTCCCGATCGGCGCTTTCGAAGACGAAGGACTGCATGCGCTGCTCGCTTTGCCCCTGGATCACGAGCCACTTTACCTCATCCCCTTGGGGTATCCGGCTTGACGGCGTTTCGCGGTTGATATTCCAGAGATCATCATTTAGCGTACTTTAAAAGAAAACGATCAGGTCCGATCTTTCCTGTGGCAAATAGTATTGCTGGAATACAAAAAATAACAAAAAACATTGTCTGTGCTTGTTTCCCCGATTACGCATCGGAGTATAATCACGAGGGTCGTGTGGCATCGTTCGTGCACCGTGGCGTGTCACACGCATGAAAACATTGGGGTTATCCATGGCCAGGGACCGCAGACCGGCGGAAGAATTAACCATCGCAGAACTCGAGGCGCTGCTGGCGCGAAAAAGGCGCCAGTCGCGTGAGGCGCGCCTGCATCAATTCCGGCGCAGCGGGCGGGCGCTGCGGGTCCGCAGCGCACCGCAAGAGATTCAAACGGGCGCTGCGTCTCCCGCGCTCGACGAGTTCGAATCACCCGATGGAAACGAAAAGGAAAACAAAGGCGGTGCGCGCAAGATTTTCAACAGCTTCCTTCTGCTGATAGAAATCCTGGCGGTTTTGGGTCTGGCGTTCGTGCTGTTCAGCGGCGTCGATGCGCTGCAGGAACTCAACCGGGAATCGGCTGCGATGTTGGGGGGAAATCCAACGCCCACGGCGCTGATTTCGGCGGTCGTCTTGCCTTCCGGCCACACCCCACCGACTTCGCCCGGCGGTTCGCAGCCGAACGAGGCGGAAATTCCCGAGGGCATGCGTAGATTGCTTCAATCCATGCCCTCGGTGGAAGTGCCTACGCCCGGTCCGGAGCAGGCGCGCAATATCTTCATTCCCGCCATCTGGAACGCGCCGGCGCCCGTCGTCCAGGGAGACGGCTGGGAACAGTTGAAGCGCGGCGTCGGGCAGCACATCGGCAGCGCCAATCCGGGCGAAAACGGGAACGTCGTCCTTTCGGCACACAACGACATATTCGGCCAATTGTTCCGCGATCTCGATCAACTCAAGCCCGGAGACGAAATCCTGATCAGTACGGCTTCGCGCCAGTACACCTACCGGGTAACCGGCATAAGCATCGTCGAGCCGACGGACGTGAGCGTCATGGAACCCACCCCGCGTCCGACGGTCACGTTGGTTTCCTGCTATCCGTACCTGGTGGACAATCAACGCATCGTAGTAACTGCGGAATTGGCCGACGGATAGATTCTCGAATTGAGGACCCGTAAATCGAGTAGAATGGCAGTCATTCCATTCTCTGAGGAGGCACATCTTGAGTAAAAAAAGTAAGAAGCGGGTACGCAAGCCCAACTTGCCGCAAGAGGCGTATCTTGCTGTGAAGGAGAATGAAGCCGCGTCCCTCGGTCCGGAAAATAAACAAGTCGGTTTCAACCCGGATTACTCGTACGTGATCAAGGATCTAAAACGCATCGCCGTGTTGGCCGGCTTCTTCATCGGCCTGTTGATTTTCTTGTCCTTTTACCTGCGCTAGCAGGTTCTATCTGTTGACAGCTGCGAGGGTACATGCGAAGCAGCGACGATAACCTGCGGGTACGATTCAGCCTTCGCTGGAAAATTACGCTCCCATTCATGTTTCTGGCACTGATGCTGGCGTTGGGAGCGATCGTGATCGTTAACCGGCTGTCCGTGGAATCGGAGCAGCTGCAGTTTCTGCGTCAACTGCTCGACAGCGGCCAGCAAGCGACGGACGAAGTGGTGCGCATCGAAGAACGTCTGTTGGAAGTCGAGCGTGCCATCGCCAACACCGAAGGCGTGGTTTCGTCGGTGGCGCTGGGCGACGCGGAAGAACTGCGCCAGAAAATTTTGGGGTTGATCATCAACTCGCGTGTCGACGTCGCCGTGATCCTCGAGCGGGACGGCACCAGCCTGTTGACCTCCCGCCGCACCGGTGCGGAGATCCCTGAAATTTTGCGCGGAGAAGGCTTTTACAGCGGTTGGAGTTTTGTGCGCCAGGTGCTGCAGTTGGATTCCGGCAGCAGCACCGTCGTGGACGAAGTCGGCGAGAAGCAAGTCGGTCTGGAGACCATACGCCTGGGAGACGACGAAATACAGGTGCTGTTCATCGCCGCTCCGCTGCTCAACGAATCCGGCACCATTCTGGGCGCAGTGCTGACTGGTGCATATCTGGATAACGTCGTCGAGCAGTTGAGCCAGAGCGCACGCACCGCGATCGCCTTTTACGATGCTCGGACCGGCGAACTGCTCGGCACGACGTTCGAAGACAGCTCGACGTGGGATCCCGCAGGTCTGGAACTCTCCCCGGAATTGATCGAGATCGCCCGGGACGTAGACCGGGAAGAAGACCCCTACCGCACCATCAAAGTCGCTGGAAAAACCTATGGGGAGATCATCACGCCCTTCACAGTCCGGCAGGGAACGGTGGAATTGGGGATGTTGGGCGTGGCTTTGTTCGGCGCCGAAGATCCCGATCTGGCTTATGAGACCTATCAGAAACGGATTACGTCCATCATCGTCGTCGCCGCGCTGGCTTTGGTTCTCGTGGTGTCGGTCGGATTGTACCTGTCCCACACGATCACGCGGCCGCTGATCGACATCGCCGAAGCATCCGCGCAAGTCGCAGCCGGGGACCTTACGACACAGGTCACGGCCCGCAGCGCAGATGAGGTCGGCCAGCTGGGGAAAGCGTTCAACCGCATGGTCGAAGAATTGCGCGAGGGCGCCGTGTATCGCAGCCTGCTCAGCCGAACGATGAGTCCCGAGATGCGCGAGGAACTGCGCAAGACCATGCAGAAAGGGGAATCGTTCCACCAGGGACAGGTTGCACGCGGCACAGTGCTGTACGCGGAAATCCGCGGGGTGGCCTTTGCGGAAAGCGACAAGGATCCCGCCGGGTTGATGAGAACCTTGAACGAATATTACGCTTCGCTGTCCGAGATCGTGCACCAACACGGCGGTGTCGTGCATACCTTCGACGGGAGGTCGCTGACCGCCATTTTCGGCATACTGCCGCGCAATCTGCCGCCGCAGGTGAGCGCACTTCAGGCCACCCACGCCGGCTTCGAAATGCTGTCTGCGGTGCGAGCCATCCAGATCACGGCCGACATGGACAGCCCACCGGCGTGGGACATCGGAGTCGGATTATCGACGGGCACGGTCCTTTCGGGAGGCCTGGTGACGGAAGATCAAATGCATTACACGGTCATCGGGGATGCGCTGCAGATCGCAGAAGCGATTCAACGCATCACGCGCGCTTCGTCAAGCACGAGATTGGTCATCGACCAGCAGACCTACCGCTACTTGAGAAGCGTCCGCTCGCAATTCGAGTTCGGCCGGGAGGGACAGGTCCAGGTCGAGGAACTGGGCAAAGAAGTAAAGGTGTACGAGGTTTCGGATCGCAGCAGCCGCTTGCTCGATTGACGGTCGTTTGCAGGTTTTCCAGTTATAGGGGAATTCGATCTCATTGGTAGGACTTCGGTCATATAGCCAGGATTTGTCCGAAGGACGTATGCTAAGGGATAACCAGATTAAGGGGTTAATGTTATGGGACGACGTTGGTTCATGTCCGCGGCAATCGTCTTTTCCACGCTGCTTGCCGTGTGGGGCGCGGCAGCGTTCTTTCTGAGCACGGCATCGGCGGAAAGCCTGCCGATATCCATGCGCCTGGACTCGTTCTTGGGCGCGGATTACAGCGCAGAGGCCGGCGAGTCGATTCTGGGACCGTTCCAGCTGTCTATACTTGGAGATACGCTGCGGGATGAGGGCAGATCTTCGGAAGAGGCCTCCGATCAATCGGAGTTGATCAAACTGGCACTGGAATCGCCCATTCCAACAGCGACGGCGCTCAATTTTCAGGGAGACAAGCCCTTCACGGCAACTCCTTCGAAGTCGCCGGAACCGACCAAGACGGACGAGCCGACCAAAACGCCGAAACCGACCAGCACGCCGAAACCGACGAAAACCGCCACCGAAAAACCAACCTCGAAACCCGCCGACAGCGATACCAAGGCTCCGATCATCTACGACTATGAAGAACGCCATCCGGCTGGTGGAGAATTGGAATCCTGCAATGCGGTCATCCGCGTCTATGGTTTGAAAGTCGTCGACCCGGCGTATTCGAAGGGACTCGAGTGGGTGCGGCTCAAGTATCAGAATCCGGCCAACGGAGAATGGACCTACGGGTCGCCGCTCTATCCCTCTGCCCCGGAGGGGTGGGATTTGGGTGAACAATGGGTTGGTTACTATGACCTGACCATTGAAGTGCATCTGAGCCCATCGTGTGGGGATGCGTTTGCCGGAGTCGCAGGCTTTTCCGATGCCACGGGTTCGACCTGCTCCACCAGCGTTACCGTCAAGGCCTGGGCTAAAGATAAAGCGGGGCACGAAGGTTACGAGACGATTGCCACCTATGAGGTGCCGGAATCGTGTGTTTATTTGCCAGAGCCGACGGCGACACAGGAACCTACGGCCGAGCCCACGGCTGAACCAACCGACGAGCCAACAGACGAACCGACGGACGAACCGGTCGATTAGTCCTCGTTCACGTTGAGACAAATCAATAAGAAAAGGACTGTCTGACGATCTTGCAGACAGTCCTTTTGATTTTCTCTCAAATGATCTTTACGAAAACCGAGAAGATAATTCTCGAGAGAACACGGATAACGCACCAGGGAGTGATCTCTTGTGTTTGGAGATTAGGGCGGATTCGAAAATCACACCCAGGGAAGGTATGCTTATGGATGAGGGGGATTTCATGCCACAAGTTCCTGATCGACACAATCGCAGATCGATCCGGCCGAAAAAATATGAATACGCCCAACCGGGTGCGTACTTCTTTACCACCTGTACACAAACTCGCGCCTGTTTATTTGGTGAAATTGTTGAATACCAAATGAAATTGAATTCCGCCGGAGAGATGGTGAATAAAGTGTGGCATGAAATTCCAGCGCATTATGCCGGTGTCGAAATCGACGTGTTCGTCGTCATGCCCAATCACGTCCATGGGATCATTAGCATCCTCGAAAACTCGCATGTAGGGGCGGTCCCCTGTGACCGCCCTAAAAATGGGCAACCACAGGGGGTTGCCCCTACATTATCGTTGCCCGAGGTAACACATCGATTCAAAACGATGACCACAAAACGATACGTCGATGGGGTAAAAAAGATGGATTGGCTTCCTTTCCCTAAAAGCTTGTGACAACGCAACTACTGGGAACACGTCATCCGTAATGAAGGCACGCTGGAAAGCGTGCGTCGCCAGATCATTCAGTATCCAATGCGCTGGGATTTGGATCGTTATAACAACAATGCTTAAGGACCGCATCCGCTTGCAAAAGAACTCTGGCTAAACACTTTAAGCCTCCATCTGCCGATTCGAAAAGTAAGGGCGGGTTTCAAACCCGCCCCTACGAAGTTCGAGATACTCTGTTCCTGTGGTGACGACTGGTTTTATCACTTATTGCGCCGTTTCTTTTCCACCCATGGCAGCAGCGCGATTCCGAGCACCAGCGGTGCGCCGGGACATGGCAGAGTGATGTCGTGGCTGCGGCTGTCCGGTTCTTCTTCCGCTCCGGATGCCGACGAGTCCTCCGCGTTCGCGGTTTCATCCGTCTGATCGGCCGGGATGTCGACGTCGTCGCCCTGCGAATCTTCCGGCACGACTTCGTACGCGACTCCGTCCGTGATGGCGATCACCCGATCGCCGAGTGCAAATCCGGCGGCCAGATCGCTGCGTGCATCCGCCAGGGCGAAGTAATCTTCGGACAGGAAGGGGACCTGGATCGTGTCCATGCTTTCGGGATCGAAAGCCGTGTCCGTCCAGACCCCATCGATGAGACGATAGGTACGCGAACCGGCGATGCGCACGACGTTACCGGCTTCTTCATCCGGCGCCAGCGGGACGTCGGCGTCCTTGTATTCCCCTTCGGCCGCAGCACGTTCGAAGGCGCCTTCTCCGGAAACCGCCGCCGGTTCGCTTTCCATCTCTTCGAGTGCGTTGGCGGCGATGTCCTCCTGGGCCTCTGCGCCCAACATCTGCGGCTCTGTGACCAGATAGGACGTGTACGGCGTGACGATGCCGTAGCGGATGCTGAGCTGCACGATTTGATCGACGATCTCCTCGTTGGGTCCCTGCAGGCGTACCTGATTCAGCAGGGCGCCGATCTTGCGCGTGGCCCACAGTCGGGGCAGAAAATCCGGACCGCCCGAGGAGCGGAACGTGTGATCTTCGTACACGTAGATAACCTCACGACCTTCCACGCTGCCGCGCAGCTCGATCGAACCGCCGCCGGAATGCTTGTAGCGGCCGACGAGCACCAGTTGGCTTCCGGCAAACAGGTCGGGCAGCGGGTCGGGGTACAGATCGTTGACGATCACATCGCCGAAATCGAGCTCGATGTCGGTCAGCACGGGCGTGCTGACTTTAGCGTAGAAAGCCGAGACCGTCTCGTCGATCGCCTGGTCCGGTGTGACGTAGGTCGTCGCGCCGTGCATATTGCCGGAAAGCGTATCGAGCAGGAACGTGTCGACGTCGTAGCCCACGCCGAAAGCAAACAGGCGCACGTTGTCGGGAGCTTCCTTGCGTATGTTGGCGACGATGTCTTCGCTGTCGGTGACGCCTTCCGTGGGCAATCCGTCCGTCAGGAAGAGGATGATCGTGGAACGATTGCGCTCCACCTGCGCCA
>DAOUEE010000211.1:0-5061 GCA_034430695.1 Anaerolineales bacterium
CATCGGTCAGCATTCGGTGAAATCTACGATTGTTTTCGATGAGACTGGGGCTTTCTGGCAGGATGATTTTTCGAACTGCATCGTCAATTGCGCTCGGCGGGATAGTCGGATTTATATCCCGAAAGGCTGTTCGGAGACGTCCTTCGAGAATAACATCTGAGTATTGGGCTTTTACACTTCTCTCGGGACGTGCACCATCGAAGGCAAGATCTGGGCCTGATGCGGTTTGCCAACACAGGGATTCAAACCAATCGAGGGTGGTTTGTTCGAGGGTGTTTTCGGAGAATGTTTTCATTCAATAACCTCCAAGTGTTTACTCTTCGCTAAGTGATATTTGGGAAAGTGTATCTTTCAAGCTCATCAGAATGGCAACTCCTCCGTATCCTCGTCCTCCTTCGAATTTTGTTTTGGGGTACTATCTGCTCTTTCCTGCCAATCATCTGCTATCTTTTTCCAATTAACATTCCGCTCTATCGTCTTTCCGTCCCTATCAATTCCAGTCCAAACATTCCAAAAATCCGGATCATCTGATTGGGGCTGTTGCTTTTCCGGCAAGTCATTCATACGCACCAATACCGGCAGCTCGGCCGCCCAACCTAAGAGAATCGCATTTTGTGAAGGAAGCAAAGGAAGTTCCCGGAGCAATCCTCTGAGATTATCGGGAACAAAACGATGTACCAAATCTTGGTCGATATTATTGCTGATGCGATGAAGAAGAAATGTATTGCATTGCGAAAGAACGGTGGGTGACAATTCTGACGGACGTTGCGATGACAATACAAGCCCCAGCCCGTATTTGCGACCTTCCCTTGCGATTCGTTCAAACACTTGACAGCACACGGAAGCCGCATCCTGGTTTTCAGCATCTACTTTATAACGCTTTACGAAGGTATGGGCTTCCTCCATCACCAGTGTTGTTGGTAGAACCTTGCTTTCTTTGTGAAGTTTCCGATAACGCTGCAAGGCTTCGAAGACCATACGAGCTATAACTGCTGTGATAATATGAACAATTTCAGAGGGCACTAAGGACAAATCGATAATCGTAAGGCTTCCGTTTTTCGCCTGGTTCGCACCGATGTAATCGGACAACCATTGATCGAGTGTGATATCCTCCGTTTCGCTGATGATAGATTTCATATGTGTATCAGCAAGTATGGTGCGTATTCGCATCGTCAAGAACTCAACAAATTGGGAAACATTTTCCTGTTGTGCAACGAGATCAAGTTGGTCGGCAAAATCTGCTCCATCAAATGAAATAGGGCAATCCTCTTCCGGCCCTTCTTGGCATGTTATGCCACCGAGTTTCTCGATCAATTTCGACAGGGGTTTCCTAATTTCATCAATTAGATGTCTGTTGAATGCCCGAAAGTAATGATTGCCAGGGGGATATTCTTTCATGGTTTCCGATATTGCACTCTCAATAGCCGATGTTATTTTTGAAATATCGGTTTGGTACTCAACATACTCTTGCTTAAATCCATTCAAGTCATCTCCGTATGCTTTAAGCCGGAAACCAAACTTACTCTCTTCTGACTTCTCTAAGCCTTGGCGAAGAGCGGAAGCAATTTGTACATGCATTGCCGAAAAATATCTCCGCAGTTTCAATCTTTTTTCTTCATTTGTGTCTGTGATTGTATCACGTCTTCCTGAACGCACTTCGCGAAGTGCACGTTTCAAGACAGGCCGTTGCGTCTTTCCACTCGCTTGAGTAAAAGAAGACCATTCACCACTGTTCCAGAACCAAAGAGGCACAATAAGATGGTTTTCAGTGCCCTTGTCGTCCACTTTAAAAATTCGCGGTTTAAGTGCACCGGTTTCTTTGCCAAATGCCCTGGCATATTCGCCATTAGGATCGAGCACGATAAAGCGGGCATTCGGCGCCTTGCTGTTCTGGTGGGCTGCTTCAAGAGACCAACGGATAAGACCTGCTACTGAGCAGGATTTGCCACTACCGGTATTACCGAGTACCGCAAGGTGTCTCCCGAAAAGACGGTCAGGATCAATCCTAACATCCGCATTTCCCGCCAAAGGGCTTGTTCCGATCTTCACCCTTCTGTTTTCTCCAGATTCCACAATCGAACGAAGCTGATCATGCGTCGGCAGTAAAACGTTATCCCCAACCGAAGGGAACGAATCCGCACCACGGCGAAAACGGTAATTTTCTTTCTTTTCTGATACTATTTTTTTACGAAGTGTGCCCAGTGGATTCAAACTCATTTTACGTAAAGGGTATGGTAGATCGACTAATCCGAAATCCCGCATTCCTCGCCGTTTGGGAAATTCTGATTGCTCAATAGTGATCCACTCTACCTGGCCAACAAGATATCCTTCATCACTTGGAATAAGTACGTAGCTGTTCACACGGGGGAAGGGTCTTGGTATCCCAGCGTTCAACGCAACAGACTCAGGTGCATCCACATTCAGCAAGGCTTTAATCTCATCAGGGGAAACATATTCAACCGTTCCAATGCAAAGCGATTTTACATGTTCTAACAGGCTCAGACTCATTTTTCACCTCCCGTCATCTCAGCCCTGTCACCTTTTTCTGCTTGTTCTGTCCCCAAACGCGCCTTGAGTAATTCAGCCATTTTAAAGGTTGTGCGGTCAATTGCCGGTTTGGGCAGGTAATAATCCACCAGTGTTTTTAAATCACCCAAATGGTTCCCGACCATCAACGTGGTCTGAGCCGAGCGGGCCACCTTTTCATAGGTTTGCATAATACGTCCCAATGGATCGTTAAATGAAATAACAACCAGGTGGGTAGATGGGATTGTCAGCATATCCTCGATTACCCGGTTGATATGTTCATCACCGAAACCGTAACCGTAAGTAACAAGGGTGTTATTTGGTCGGCAGACCGCTGATGCAAAGTCTCTGAACAATTCCACATAGGGATATGCAGCAGTCTCCCGGTCTTTAGCCGCATTCGGATAAATCATTAAGCTACTTGAATCAACACCCTTTAACCCTGGGGAATTTAAATAGGGCTCAGTTGACTCAGCCCCAAATGGCAGACTCATACGACGAATTTTTTTCCCAGCGTAAACCCAGTCCAGTGAACCATGGAGTTTTGCAAAACGGGCTACTCCCTCAAGATAACGCGGTTCGCCACGAATTCCAGGAGGGTTATAGTGCATATCTATATTCAACCGAGAAGAGCGAAAAATTGGGAATAAATTACCCACAAAGCGATCCAGAAGGTGAAGTCCCGCCACTTCGGCGCCAGCCTCAATTAATCGATCATAATTCGTAGTGAAGATTTGTAAGCGGTCCCGAGTGCCTGAGCGGCTTGCAAAACTCATCAAAAAATTAAGGAGATTTCCAAAGGCTTCTTCCCTTTTTTTCTCTTCAGCAGTGGCAATGTTTTTTTCTGCTTCAAGAATCTTTTTTGAAAAATTTTTGAGAGTTTGTGTTATTTCTGATTTGAGTTTTTGAATTTCTTTTTTTAGTTTTTCAGACCCTTCAAATGTTTCAGATCCAGAACAGTAATGCTGGAGACCTCTAAGCAGTTCATTTACAACACGGATTTGATCTTCTATATTTGGTGTATCACGACCAGCTGATTCAGCAGATTGTTTTGCGGCCGTTTTAATTTGAGATCCGAATACTTTCAATTCAGCTTGTTCCATTCCCGGCATACCTTTATCAGTTGCCAATCTGTGCACTGCATGAGGTAATCCTGAACCGATAAGAAGAGAAAAGTACTCTGATTGCGCTAAAGCCGTAAGCCAGGGTTCAATGCGTTCCCGTAACTGGTTTGGTCCGAATGTTCCCCCTTCCTTCAGCCACGAGCATTTGGAGTCAGGGAACAGCTTGTAATTTGCATCATCTGCCTTTTCAAAAAAAACAGGATCATGATCTTCACGGCATTTGAGAATATTAAGTTCGCCTTTCCTGATTTTGTCTTTATCATGCTGATTCATTTCACACCTCATTTTCAAATATTTGCATTTTTGATTATTTCTTCCGCATCTGGAATGCGCAGCTCGCCAGAAATGAGCTGAGGGAGGAGGATGTCGCGGAGAGATGCGAGTGAGTTTGATTCTTGGAGATTTAGAACTAATTGTTGGTACAATGGCTCTACTTGCTGAACATATTCTTCCAGAACGTATTTATGGGGGACAATTACCTGAATCGGTCTGAAATTGCTCTTGCTGATTTCGGCAAATGTAGTTCCACCAGCATTACTCTTTATGGTGTCCATGTTTGCTTCTGTCCAATACAGTACGTAATAATTGGGGAGTTCTTTGTCACAGATCATCGCAATGATACCTTGGTTTATTGAAACAGGCACTTCTGTAATGGCAAGATAGCCGATAGGTGCCCTCGAAGAGAGAAGGACCGTTCCGGTAGGGAGGCGACCTGAACTTATCTTTTCCACACCAGCGTCGCTGATGTGACGTGTGGTTTCCAACAACACCGGGCTCGAAAGTGATGACATGTCCTTGGGGGTCACAAAAGGATTCGTTCCACCATTCCAGAATTCAGGATTTTTGGTGCTTGGTGTTGACCCGCCAACACACTGAACAGCCTCACCAACCGTCTTGATCTCCCACCCCTTCGGAATTTCCCCAAGGTCAGAATCTTGGAAGCTGTCGGGGAAGAGATCGCCTGCCTGCCGCGCCGCTTCGCTTTGCGGCGCAGGCAGGGCGATTTCTTTGGGGAGGCCAAGATTGCGGCCTTCGGCCTTGGCGCGGACGGGGTCGAAATCCACAAACCAGCTCTTAAAGATGGCCTGGGCCATTGACTCCAGCGTTTCATTCATCTGCCGGTTCAGTTCGATCTTATCGTCCAGCGAACCGAGGATGTGGGAAATGGCGCGTTGAGTGGACTTTTCTGGTGCGAATAAAGGTATTCGCTTCATGTCTCCTTGAGTTAATTTCGGGCGAGTAGAGCCGGACAGGTAGCTTTTCACATCTGCGATTTGCAAAGCGTAGCATAGAAAACGCGTATCCGAATAATCGTTCCCTTGCAAAATATGGGCGTGATTGTTGACCCAAAACTTGCCTGATACCATAAAAGCAATTGGCGTGTTTTGAGTTTTCAGGTTTTCACCGTCTT
>DAOUEE010000212.1:0-15156 GCA_034430695.1 Anaerolineales bacterium
CTTCGATTAAGTGACTCGTCTTCGCCAACTCTGCGTAGAATTCCGCATCTTCCGGCGACCGTGCCAGCGCCTGTTTCAGATGGATCTGAGCGTAGAGGGGTTCATCGAATTCGAGCAGCAATTTCGCTGCTGCCAACAACGACTTCGGATTCCGCCGATCGATCGCAAGCGCCTGACTCAGCGCGTCCCTGGCTTCTGCGCGCCGTTCTGCGTTGTGCGCATAAAGTGCAAGATCCAGCCAGTCGGGCTGACTTCCCGGATGATCTTCAAGCATTCTTTGTGTCGCCAGTATGGCATGGTTCCATTGCTTCATGGCGACGGCGGAATCTCGCAGTGCATGCAGCGCATCAATGTTTCCGGGTTCGATTTCGACCACCTGCTGAGCGACATGCAAGGACTGTTCAGGCATTCCGCCCGACAGATAGGCGCGCGACAACTGGGTAAGAACGTCGGTCGAAGCAGGAAATTTTTCCTGTGCGGTCTCTAACGTCGTCAGGGCGATTGGGAGCCGCCCGGTTGCGAGTGCGGTTCTTGCGGTTCCCATCAGCGCTTCTTTGCTAATTTCCCGATCCGTTCCATTTATGGTTTTCAAACTCGATTGATAGTTTTGGAACGCAAGCTCGTTTTCGCCCGCGTACTCCTGTGCACGCGCCATCCAATATTTCAGGTTCGGATCGGCGATCCCGGCATCACGTGCGATTTGTAGATGTTCCACGGCCTTTGGCGCCAATTGCATGTCCGGGTGTTCACCGGACCTGGCTATGACGCGTCCAGCAAGATAGTGTGCCTCAGCTGGTGCATCGCTAGGGAGATGGCAGAGGAGTTCGGCAGCGAGATGGTGCTCGTTACGGTGTTCGTATATTTTGCCGAGCGCCGTACGGACTCGCCAGTTGTAGGGCTCTTTCGAATGTGCATCTTTGAGCATTGACAATGCCGCATCATCTTGACCGGAGAGGTCGAGGATCTCGCCGTATCGAAGCAGCCATTCTACGTTGCCAGAATCCAATTCAAATGCCTTCTGAATAGAACGCTTGCTCTCATCCAGCAGTCCCTGGCGGTTATCGAACGCTGCCTTCGCAGCATAGAGCGCCGCCTCTTCGGGTAGATGTTTGATGGCTTTCGAAAACACCTCTGCAGCGGCGTCCGAGTTGCCGGTTGCTTCCTCCGTTTCCGACAGTGCGATCCATGCCTCCGGATAATCGGGTTGTAGCTCCAACGCACGCTGGATATGCTCGCTAGCGGATTCGAAACGGCCCAGTGCGGCATGCGCTCTTCCAAGAACGACGTTGGCGCGCACGGAGTCGGGATCGTTTTTCAGCAAGTTAATCGCTGTCTCTTCTGCGATGGAAGCTTCATTCGCTTGCAGTGCACATTCCGCTACGTCCCACAAGTAACTTGGATCGTCACTCGCAAGTTCTTTCCAATGAGGCATACTCGCAAGCGCAGCACCGCTTTTTTGTAAGTTTTCAGCCAGGAGCTGGCGAGCTTCCTTGGCTTTGGGGTGGATTGCCAATAGCAGCGCGGCTTGTTCAGCGGCGGCCGCATGATCCCCAAAAGAACTCAACTTGCCAATATACTCCGCCCTCGGTGCATACTCATACGGAGCACGATTGACGTACACGCTCGCGATCTGCAAGGAACTTTCGATATCTCCACAGTCTTGCAATCCCTGCGACAACGCTTTCAACCAGCGGCCACCGAGACCAAACGCCGCAGGAACGCGTTTCGCCGCAGGACGAAGATGCCTGATTGCGTGATCTATATCGCCGAGTCGAACGAGGGCGATTCCGAGAGCGATTTGTTCTTCGATGCTCTGCGGGTCCCGATCTATGATGGACAGAACCTCATCGGGCTTATCTTGATCGACATACGATAAAGCCAGATCGGCGCGCCGCCTGGGTGAAGGGCGCGAGCGAAGTGCTTGTTTGCGTGCTTCGATCTCCAGAACTCCATCTGCCTCGAGATACGCCGTTTCAGCGATATGATCAGCAATCGACGCTGCGGCTTTCGCCGTCGCTTTCCAGGCGAGATCGAGTCGTTCTTTGGCGTCGTCGTACTCTCCCAGCGTGAGGTTGCGTATCGCATCCGCCAACAAGATTTCGGGATCAGAATCCGCCGAAGCCGCGCGTCGACTTCTATCCTCTCGTGTCGATCTGACGATTGCATTTACAAGTTCGGCTTCACCGAGTTCTCGAAGCAAGATCGTAATTTGCTTCCACGTATACGGGAGTATCTCGGTGATTTTTCCGGCAGCGTCGTTCGCGGTCATGTTCGCCAGGAGCATGTTGGCAGCGAGCGCTGTTCCCTCGGGTGTCAGCCCATCGAGTAAAATGCGGAGCAATTTACTCGGCTCTTGAATCCACGTCCAGGCGCAGCACAGCGCCGACTTCCAAAATTGTGGCCGTCGTCGAGCTGCGTCCGCAATTTCAGAAACGCCGTCTTCGGTATTGCAATGGCGGGCAATCCCAATTGCGAGTAATGCAATCGTTTCGAAATCCGCTTCGATTTCTGTTCCATGCAGAGTCGCCTGGATCGAATTCTGGAGTCGAGATTCCAACGTTTCTGGCAGAGGTGATTCCGCGCTTTTTAGATTGGCATCATCGAAAATGGAGTGGGTCAGTATGGATGGAGTAATTGGCTTGGAGGCGTGTGAATGGCTGACGCGCTCGATAAACGCAGGATCGTGCAGTTTGCACCAGGCCGCAGGGACACGGAGCAGGTATACCAGGCTTTGGGATAACGCCTGGGGATCGAGAATTGCACGCAGCGCATCGAGAACTGCAGAATCTGAAAGTGGAGAGTCCATGGATTTCCGCTCAGCCCAGGTTCCATTCAATTTGCTGGATCAACCAGTAGGACGCCGCGATCATGATCATACCCAGCGAAATCAGGAAAACGCCGATCCCATTTGCCGTGCGAACCAACTGGTTTATCGAGGAGGTCAACTCGGCCGCACTCTGGACCAATCCACTGATCTCGTGACTCATGCCTTTTTGGCCTAAACGAGCAGTGTGAGCGGCGATCGTCTGCAGTTCTTTGGAATAGCTTCTCGAAAGCAAGATCAAAACGCCGATCACGACCGACAAACAGCCTAGCAGAAACACCCCCGCTGCGATGATGATTTGCAGGTCTTTATAAGAAAGCGGAATCATGTGCGCCTCCAGAATCTAGAATTCTGAAGGTGAGTGTTGCAAGGAATGTGCCAGTGTGGATTTGGGCGTTTTTACTTTTTCTTGCTCTTGGCCGACACCTGAATATCCGGAGGCAGATGAGCGAGGTCGATTTCTTCATCGTCACAGAAGAGCATCGCACGTTCGATGACGTGCCGGAGTTCGCGAATATTTCCAGGCCACGTGTGCGCTTTGAGTGCATCGATCGCACGTGAGGTTATGCCAGTGATGTTGTTTCCCGTTCGCAAATTGATCTGGCGAATGAACGTGCCGGCCAGGGCGGGGATGTCGACGATGCGATCCTTCAAAGGGGGTAGATGGAGATCGACGACCTTTAGCCGGTAGTAAAGATCCTCCCGGAACGTGCCCTCCGCGATCATGGCTTTCAAGTCACGGTTGGAAGCCGCCAGGATTTGGATGTCGACGTCAATCTCGGTCACGCCGCCGACGCGGCGAAAACGGTGCTCGTCCAGCACGCGCAGTAACTTCGCCTGCATCTCGGGTTTGGTCGACGAGATTTCATCCAGGAACAGTATGCCGCCGTCGGCGATCTCGATCAACCCGGGTTTTCGTTTCTGCGCGCCTGTGAATGCGCCCGCTTCGTGCCCGAAGAGTTCGGATTCGATCATCGTGTCGGGCAGCGCGGCGCAGTTGATGGGAATGAACGCCTTATCCGCGCGTGGACTCATACTGTATATCGCTCGAGCCAGTACTTCCTTTCCGGTACCGGTCTCTCCGGTGATCAAAACAGATGCAGAGGCCGCCGCGGCGCGCTGCGCCTCGCTGACGATGCGCTTCATTTCGGGCGTTTCTCCGATCACCCATTCGGCTTGTTCGCCTGATGAGCGCCGTAATAGATCGAGTTCCCGGCGAAGCAAGACCACCTCTTGCGCCCGTTCGACTGCCTGGAGCAAGCGGTTCAGATCCAGGGGTTTCTGGAGAAAATCCTGCGCTCCCTTCTTCATCGCTTCGACGGCAGTGTCCACTTCACCGAATGCAGTGATCAAGATCACGGGTGGGCTGGGGTTTTCCATACTGATGCGGTCGAGCAGGGAAATGCCCGATCCGTCCGGCAGGACCACATCCAGCAGTACGATGTCGGCAGCGCCCGTATCGATGGCCTTGTTCGCAGATTTCAGATCGCCGGCCTCGATCGCCTCATAACCCGCGTCGCCAAGTGCTTCGGACACGAACGATCGTGCGGTGTCTTCGTCGTCGACAATTAGAACCGTCCCACTCATGCATCTTCTCCTGCGGATGGTTTAGCGGCTGGCAGGAATATTGTAAAGACCGTGCCCGCGTCCGGAAAGCTTTCCACGTGAAGACTTCCTTTGTGGGCAGTCACAATCCTGCGGCTTATCGCCAAGCCCAAGCCCGTACCTTCTTTCTTTGTGGTGAAGAATGGATCGTATATGCGGTTGATCACGTCCGGGGGAATTCCGGGCCCGGTGTCGGCAATTTTCAACTCGACCATGTCTCCCTGCACGGATTGATTCATCGATACCGCGATGGAGATTGTCCCGCCTTCGGGCATGGCCTCGAGCGCGTTGGTGATCAGATTGACGATGACCTGTTCGAGCGTTCTCGCGTCCGCCAATGCCTTCGGTGCATCCCGGGCAAACGTCGTGTGGTGAGAGACGCCGGACTGAGACAATCTGGGAGCCCAACGGGCAAGTATTCGGTTCATCAGCTCGCTCAGATCGATCGGCTCGATTTTAAGTTCGAGGGGTCTCGAAAAGAAGAGCACGTCGCTCATCAATTGATCCAGACGGCTACATTCCTTTTGAACCCTCTGGAGTGATTTGTACGAAGGATGGTCTTCGCCAAGGCGAGAGGCTACCAGTTGAACGCCGGTGCTGATGTTGTTGATTGGATTGCGTACTTCATGTGCGAATATCGCCATCAACTCGCCAAGCAAAGCCCGTTGCGAAAGTGTTTCGGTCTGATCCTCGATGGCTTGCTGTTCGGATTGATCTTTGAGGATGAGAAACAGACTGGATGGCATATCGCTCGCCGATGGTACGACGCGCAGATGGAACGGTAGACGTGTCCCATCACGGCGGTGAAGTTGAACGCGTGATTGTTCCGCAAGACGTTGGTGACCGAGGGCGTCGAGAAGAGTCGCAGTGATGTCTTCCGGTCCCACGAGAACATCCTGAATGGGCAAGCCGATGATCTCTTCGGGTTGATAGCCAAGGGAGCGATGAATTGCGGAATTGGCTTTCAGTACGTGCAGGTTTTCGTCGAGCGTGATCAGGGTGTCTTGAAAGGATTCGAAGTAATTGGCAATTTCAGCTTCGAGACGATTGACGTTCTGCTCCGCTTTGGCGAGAGAGACTCGCTGTATAGCGGAAAGGATCGCGGCATGGCATAGATTGGCGATCACCGATATGACGGAGTTCGTGTCGGGTGGAACCGCCTCTTGCTCTTTCCAGCCGGCGACGAGCATGCCGATCCAAGCCGTTGGCGTACCGAGAAGTGCGCAGTGCAAGGCGACCAATCCGGCTGCGCGGGCAGCTTTATGGAGCTGGTGATCGGGGCGCTGACCGATGCTCCACGTGTTATTCGCCTGAAGCTGGCTCAAATCGGAGGCCGCCAGTGTCTGTGGAAATTCGAATCCTTGCGCGTTATCCAAAATGTAACCCGGGCTGGTTGCGGATACCCGATAGAGACTGATCGAGGAAGCATTGAGCGCTTCTTTTCCAATTTCTAGGGCGGCAGGGAAGGCGGAAGGACCACCTTCTAGCAAAATACGCGAGATATCCGTAAAGTACTTCAGCCGTCCCTCTTGTGCGCGTCGATGCTCCGTCACTAGCTTACGATGGCTCGAACGATTCAGAATCAGGAGCAGCGCAGAACGTGAGGGGCTGACGGGATAGGGCTGGATGTCAACGAGTTCGATGGCGCCCTCATGCGTATGTAGAGGCACATCCTCGAGTAGAACATCGTGCTGTTCCCAGCTTACGAACAGTTTACCGAGTGCTTTTTCACCCGCTTCGTCCGGGAAGAGTTCGGATGGAGTCAATGCGTCCAGGTCCGTACGCGCGTAGCCCGAGAGCAGCATGAAAGCATGATTCCAGGCAAAGATGCGGGAACCGTCTTCCGATATCACCAAAACGGCTGCATCGAGTGTATCTGCTAGGATTCGAAAAAATTCGTGATAAGGAACAGGTTTGAAGAATCGGGCAATAGGGTTAAGAGACGACGAATCCGCTGGCAAGTTATAAACCTATCGGTGATTGCCCTTCGAGTCGCGATGCCGCAGGCGAGCCGGCAGTATCCCCTCGATCGAACGGTACTTCGCGACCGTACGGCGGGCAACTTTTATCCCTTCCTTGCGTAGTATCTTGACGATCTGTTCGTCCGTGAGCGGACGTTTCTCGTTTCTGACGATCTCTTTGATGCGGTCCCGAACAGATAAACTGCGATCGAAGAATCGGGACAAGGGAAGGATACGCCCGTCCGGGAATGCAACAGCTTTCTGTGCCACCGCGCGCGATATCGTCGATTCGTGGACCCCGATTTTCTCCGCCAGCTCCGCACGCGTCATCGGGCGCAGGTAACGATCCCCTTTGAGTATGTATTCACGTTGCTGCGCGACGAGATTTTCCATGACCTGGCAAACTGTGTTGTTTCGTTGCTGCAAGCATTTCACGAACAGGCTGGCACGCTCGATGTGCTCCTTCCATTCCTCAGAAAGATCGCCGTTTTGGCGCTCTTGATATTTTTTGAAAAGGGGATTCACACGCAGCCAACCTGAGACTGGCGCAAATATTTCGACGACGAGAGAGTCGTCGTCATGCGACGTACTGTGTGTTATGGATATATCTGGAGAATGATAGACTTCGGGATTTCCCGGCTGCGGCTGCCTGCCGGAGCCCCAGGACGAGCGTGCGGGATAGGGGTTGAGATTATCGTGGATAAACTCGGCCGCTTGACGTACGCGATTTACGCTAACGCCCAGCCGGGCGGCGATTTTATCAAATTCTCGGCGGCCCAATTCAGAGAAGTGGTCTTCCAGCAATCGTTTCGCGATTTCACGCTTTTGCCCACCGTTTGGCAGCAGTTCGAGCTGCACTTGAAGGGCTTGTTGGGGCCCACTCGTTGCCAATCCCAGCGGATCGACACGCGAAATCAAATGCAAGACACGATTCACTTGCGTTATTGGTGAACGCGTCATGCGGGCGATAATGGCGGGCGGATCCTGCAGAAAACCGTCGTCGTCGAGGCTGGCCAGGATGTACAGGGCCAGTTTTCGATCTTCAGGTTCCAAGTCCGCAGCCAATTGTTCGAGGACGAACGTCGCCAGACTTTCAGGTGCAACGATTTCCCGGTCCATCGGATCGAAATCGTCGTGACGTCGACCGTCGCGGCTTGTGTTCTGCGCCACGCGAGGTGATAAGAAAACGATCGGTTCGTCCCCTTCAGACTTGCGGCTACAAACTGGACAAGGTCCGGGCTGCCGCAGGCGTTTCTTGCATTGTGGGCAAACATTTTCCTCGACGAGTTCGAGCGCCGGATTCTCTGCAAGTTCGGATATGACTTTATCCTTCAGCTCCTGGTTCGATAGAAGCAGCAGACTCATGGTTTGGGCCAGGTGAGCAGTCGTTAGCGGGCGCTGGGATTGATCTTGGATTTGAAACATAAATCGCCTCAAGTGTGAGAGTATACATCGGACGTTTCGTGCGCGCAACATAGTTGCAAGTAGCGTGCCACCAATCTTGCATGATAAAATCTCGGCATGGATCTAACGGTCGTTGGCGGTGGCTTAGCCGGCAGTGAAGCGGCGTGGCAAGCGGCGGAAAGCGGTTTGCGGGTAATTCTTTACGAGATGCGTCCGTCTGCGGAGACCGGTGCGCATCGCACGGATTCGTTGGCCGAACTCGTGTGTTCGAACTCCCTGGGTTCAAAGCTGCCGGACCGCGCCACTGGTGTCCTTCTGAACGAAATCAAGTATTTGGGTTCCTTATTGATCGACTGTGCGGAACGCTTTTCCGTCCCTGCGGGTGGGGCGCTTGCTGTGGATCGAGACGGCTTCGCCCAAGCCGTGACAGATTTAATTCGAGGACATCCGCAAATTCGGGTGATACGTGAAGAAGCAATCGACGTCCCGGATGGATTGACGATCATCACGACCGGGCCATTAACCTCACCGCGATTATCCGCGGCTTTGAAGCGCTTGACTGGCGATGACCATTTTTACTTTTTCGATGCGCTTGCTCCCATCGTCGAAGCGGACAGTGTGGATATGTCGCTTGCATACTCCGCCTCGCGCTACGGGCGAGGGGAGCTGGAGGAAGGCGATTACATCAATTGTCCTCTCGAAAAGGACGAATACGAGACCTTTGTGGACGCGCTGCAATCCGCCGAACGTATTCCGCTGCGGGAGTTCGAGGATGTTATTCGGCAGGGCGTAAAAGCAGGTGCACATCAATATTTCGAGGGTTGCTTGCCGGTTGAGATCATCGCCGAGCGAGGCAGGGAGGCACTGGCATTTGGTCCAATGCGTCCAGTCGGTTTAATCAATCCGCACACCGGACGACGCCCGTATGCCGTACTACAGCTTCGTCGAGATAATTTAATCGGAAGTCTGTATAATCTGGTTGGATTTCAAACCAATCTAGCCTATGCCGAACAGCGAAGAGTATTCCGGCTTGTTCCCGGGCTGCAAAATGCCCAGTTTGTACGCTACGGTCAGATGCACCGGAACACGTTCATCAACGCTCCGGAGATATTACGGCCAACGCTGCAATTCAAATCGCGCGAAAATCTGCTGCTTGCGGGTCAGATCACGGGTGTGGAAGGCTACATGGGAAATATCGCCACGGGTTTGCTGGCGGGCATTAACGCTGGCAGGATTGCTAAGGGGTGCGATCCCCTCGTGCTGCCTCGTACGACGATGCTGGGTGCGTTGTGTCATTATATAACCAATGCCTCAGCGTCTGAATTTCAGCCCATGAAGGCAAACCTGGGTTTGCTCCCTAAGATGACCGACGGGGTACGGCGCAATCGCCGTGATCGGGCGAAAGCGTATGCTCAAAGAGCGAGAAAAGACCTGGTGGATTATTTTGAGAAGAACAACAATTGCGCATAGCCATACAGCTACGATGATGAAGAAATTTTTTCTTTTTCACTGATGAATTATAAGGCTATGCGAAATATTATACTTTTCGTGATGCTGGTTGTGGGCGTTCACGCTACTGCAGGTTGTGGTAATCGGGGCGAAGCGGGGCGTTTCTCGGGGGACGAAGCGCTCGAATTTGCAAGTTTTCAACTCGATTTCGGGAATCGAATTCCCGGCACGAACGCGCATCGCCAGGCAGGTGATTGGATCGCGGCGGAACTTGAAGCCAATGGCTGGATGAGCACAATCCAGGAGTTCGAATATCGGGACGTTCAACTGAGAAACATCATCGGGAAATCGAACGATCAGCTTATGCCGGGCCCCATTGTTATCGGTGCTCATTACGATACGAGACCGCAGGCGGATAGAGATCTATCGCGTCCATTTCAACCCGTCCCCGGTGCAAACGATGGCGCCTCCGCTATCGCCGTTCTCCTGGAGTTGGCAAGCGTGCTGGATGTCGACGGATTTCATCAACCCGTCTGGCTGGTGTTCTTCGACGGCGAGGACAGCGGCAATATCGAAGGGTGGGATTGGATTGTCGGATCGACGTACTTCGTCGAACATCTGACTGCAACACCCGAGGCCGTCGTGATCGTCGACATGGTAGGGGACGAAGAACTGCAGTTGTATTACGAGCGAAATTCCGACGAAATTTTGGCGCAGGAGATCTGGGAAATCGCCGCAGATCTTGGATATCCATCCTTCATCGCTGAAGAAAGATATTCGATCATCGATGATCACACTCCATTTCTTCGCGCAGGCATCCCTGCAGTCGACATCATCGATTTCGATTATCCCTTCTGGCACACGACGGAGGATACCTTGGATAAAATCTCCGCCTCCAGTCTCGAACAAGCGGGGAGAACGCTTCAACTATGGTTGGAAAAAAACGCTACGAAGGAATAAAATCGCGCGGTTCATCGTAGCGCTCAAAGAAGCATCCATGAGTCCCATGGATGTATAATGAATATATGTCTAGAAAACCGCAGATCATAGAACTGCCTCAAGAACGCGCCTTTCTTGTTGGCATCGAACTCGATGGCCAGCACAGTCTGTTGTCGCTTGAAGATTCTCTGGAAGAACTTACGCTCCTCGCGGATACGGCGGGTCTTTCGGTCGTTGGTTCAGCTTCCCAACACATCTCACGGCCGAATCCAAAAACACTCGTCGGATCCGGAAAAATCACGGAGATCAAGAACCAAATCGAGAATACCGTTGCAGACGTCGTGATATTTGATGAGGAATTGTCCCCTCGTCACCAACGGGAATTGGAGGGAATCTTCGGAGACGACGTGCGCGTCCTCGACCGTACAGCACTCATCTTGGACATATTCGCGCAGCATGCAATAACTCGCGAAGGAGCACTACAAGTGGAGCTGGCGCAGTATGAGTATCGCCTTCCGCGCCTCACCCGTGCCTGGACGCATCTCGCTCGTCAGGCCGGAGGGGGAGGTGGAAGAGCCGGATCGGTTGGGGGCGTGGGTTTGCGAGGCCCGGGCGAGACTCAACTGGAAGTGGATCGTCGGGAGATTGGCAGACGAATTGCCAATCTACGAAGCCAGTTGGAAAAAGTTCGGGAACATCGAGGGCGGCACCGCGAACAACGAAGGCGTGCAGCAATACCAACGGTTGCGTTGGTGGGTTACACCAATGCCGGTAAATCGACACTGCTCAATCAACTCTCGAATGCCAACGTGCTCGTTGCGGATAAACTCTTTGCCACCCTCGATCCGACGACCCGCAGGGTCAAGCTGCCTGGTGGCAACGAAGTACTCTTCACAGATACCGTTGGATTCATCCAAAAACTGCCCACGACACTCGTTGCGGCATTCCGGGCAACGTTGGAAGAAATTGGCGATTCGGATTTACTCCTCCACGTCGTCGATGTCACGCACCCCAATGTGCTTGCGCATGCAGAAGCGGTGCGATCGACTCTCGATGAGATCGTCGACAAGGATATCCCACGTTTTACCGCATTGAACAAAATCGATCGATTAGCGAACCCGGAAAGCGTACACGAATTCATCGATGAATTCGAAAGAGCTGTGCCAATCTCTGCGCTGCGTGGTGAAGGTATTGCGTCGCTTCTATCCGCAATCGAAATCGAATTGAACGAGCAATTGACAGAAATCTGTGTAGAGATACCCTATCGTTCCAGCAGATTGATCAGCCTCTTTCATCAACTCGGCCGTGTTGAACATCAAGAAAATCGCACGGAATCCGTAATTCTTTCAGGCCGCATACCCCAAAAATATCTACCACAATATCAGACCTACCTGATGAAAAGGAATCGAGACTAAGTTTCCCAATACGCCATCTGGGATATCTTCGAGAAGGCCAGTCACCCAAAATAAGAAAGGCTGCAGGATCTGGCAGCCTTTTGGAATTCTCGATTAACAATCGACTATCTTATTTATTAACCGCCAATGTGGCGAGTGAGGTGAAGAGATCTTCGACACCAGCACCGGTCTTCGCGCTTGTGCAGATATGCGTCGCGTTGTGCTGCTCGGCGAATTGCTGCGCGGCGGAAGCATCCACCATGTTTTCCATGTCGATCTTGTTTCCTACCACAATGAATTTTTGAGCGGGGACCACTTCGAGAACGTCCTTGGCCCAGGTCTCGAGATTCGCCAAGCTCTCGGGTAAAGTAACATCATACACAAGTGCCGTGGCTAACGCGCCACGGTAAAAATCCTGGCGGAAGAAGCGGAATCTTTCCTGCCCGGCCATATCCCAGATCGACAGTTTCACATCTCCAGTGGGTAAATGGGACGTTTGGGTTTGAAAATCGACACCAATCGTGGCCACGCGTGATTCGTCGAATTTCCCTTCACAATAACGACGCACTAAAGATGTCTTTCCTACATTTTCATCGCCTGCAATTACGACCTTCAATACCGGTAGCTTTTCCATGATGGGCGGACCTTCTACAATCCAGATTCTGTCATTTTAGAAGTGATTTGTGTGGCAGTGCAAGATTTGACGCGTCCACCACGTCTTCGTTGAGGAAGTTCCGATTCGCTCTTTCGAACAGTCTATGTAGATCGTCGAGCTTCGATAATTGATTGGCGGATGGTTCGGTTGTGTAAAGGGTCATCAGCGTTGTCAATTCGCCGGGAACGAAACATAACCAGTTGCCGTTCTCGATCTGTGTCGAGCGCATCCCGGCCCCAAAAATCTCGCGTGTAGCGGAACGATAGGACGACAGCATTGGAACGATCAGAGCGGCGTCTAGTTCGAATTCTCCGATCGTGGCGATCGGCATGCCAGAGTCATTCTTATATATTGCATATCCAATCACACGGGCCTGATGCCGTCTGCGGATCGCAACGCTTTTTCCTTCGGTTCTGGCTTTACGCCAAGCATCTGAACCGGGCCAAGTATCCAACCAGGTTTCGATCGTCCGCATCTCTTTCTGATAGTGATCAAAAAGCTCCTGGAATTGTTCACGATTGATCATGCCGGTGGCAAATTCCTCCGCCAGCTTGCTCATCTTCTTGCGTACCCGTTCAATATAAACCTGTGCGTTCTCTTCAGGGTCTTCGGACGTTTCTTGTTTTTCAGTTTGATCTACGACATTCTTCGGAGATTGGTCGGCACTTACTGAAGGAGCGCCCGTAGATTGATTCGTTTGCCGTTGACTCGAATCTTTGGCGTCTTCAGTGCTTCCTTCTGAACGGAGCAGGTGACGTAGCCTATCGAACATAACTGAATAAAACCTCTATTTATCGATTTGAACTACCAGTAGAACGCGCGCTAGACATTTTACACGTTCACCGTTGATAAAGCATTTGGTACTTTACACTTATAAACGCGCTTTGTCTAGTGGCCATTATGGTACATGCGGCCCGACCTGGCAAGTCTGCCGTCGAACATCGAGCTTCGACTTACTCGCTCGTAGAAGTAACCTGGATTGGTGCCGATTTCGTCGTCCTATTTTGATTTATCTTTGTCGATTGTATCAAAATCGATTTCGGATTTTCGCTCTATTCCGTATTTCTTACTTTCGTGCCGATTTATCCATTTCGACACATAGTCGGCCAAGTGGTTCATCGCTTGCGAATCGCCGGAGACGCTGATTGCCGGATCCACATCCGGACTGCCATTCTCTGAAACCGCTTTACTCTCTTCTATGCCGACAGGAAGCAGCGGAAGTCCTGCGGCTTTAATCGCGCGGACCGCCTTTCTATGGTGCGATAGTGTGTGGTTGTAATAAGTCACTACGACACCGAGAATGCTGAGATAAGGATTGATTTCCCTTTTTACTCGTTCGATCACAGTGCCGAGCAAGCAAATTCCCCGCAGGTGATTGAGCTCTGGTCTAACGGGGATGAGAACGGTATCGGCCGCATTGAGCGCGTTTAGAGTCATCATGCCCAAGCTCGGTGGGCAATCCAGCAGCGCGACATCGTACTCCATTGAGATGGTATCGAGAGCCGCTTTTAGAACATGTTCGCGCCCGATTCGGAAGATCAAACCCAACTCCGATTGGGCCAGGGCAAGATCTGCCGGGGCTAAATAGCAACAATGCTCCGGGAGAATATCGCGTAATATATCCTGCAAACCAACTTTTCCGGGCAGGGAACCGCCAAAAACTGACGCCAGCGTACCTTTCTCGCTTTCGCTAACGCCGCAAACGGCGCTGAGCGATGCTTGAGGGTCTAGGTCTACGAGAAGAACACGAAATCCTTGCTCGGCGAGTTTCATGCCCAAGGACAATGTAGTTGTCGTTTTACCGACCCCTTTTCTTTGATTTAGAATTGCGATCGTACTCAGGTTTGCCATCCTGATCCCATCAACGTATGAGGAAAGAATCGCGTGCGATCGAGATCGTGTCCTCGTACTGTACGAGAAATTCCAGAAGAACCTCACTGTTCGTAGAAAACTCATCTGCAGTCAGATGTGTAGATGTCACGCCGTTCTCGTCTGTTACGGGCAATAGGATGTACTGTGGGCCCGACTGAAAGTGCGCGGTCAACAGCGTAGACGCTCCTTCGAGCGGGTTGAGATCGTCGTCGCGAACTGTGACGTATACGACTTGCGTTGCACCTGCTTCAAGCAGGGGAGTGGATAGCGAGGTCTCGATGTGGAGTTCTTCCTTTATTCCCGGAATGTTAGTACCAGACAAAGTCGGTTGGAGTAGTTCGGGGTTATAACCTGCAATACCAAAATGGATTCTCCCCAATGGCGAGATGCGAATCGCATGATCGGAGGAATCGTCGGCGACCCACTCGAGGCGGAATCTTTGGAACAATTGTGTGAGATTGCCGTCTTCGATGCGGTTGCTCGAAATTGGAAGTCCGAATACTTCAACCCCTCCGTGTTGTTCGAAAAAATCGAGAAAGGCATGGCAGACCGAAAACCGCGCTTCCGGGAAGAACCGGCAACCTGGAATGGGTTGCGAAAGGTCGTCTTCCGATGGTTGATCCCAACCAAAAATCATCTGACCCAACGGGGCAAGTTGGACGGTCCAATCCGTTTTTTCACCCGAAATGAGTTCCAGGCGTGCATTTTCGAAATATAGAATCAGCAGACCCGATTTTGGATCGATGAAGGCATCCGTTAACGGATCGCCGAGGATTTGTCTACCCCCGTGTTTATCGTAAAACGCAACGAAGTGTGCCTCGATAACGTGACCGGTTTCGGGGACGTAACGATCCGTCGCATCGCCCCAAACGACGCTGGCGAGTCCGACAAAAGCAAAAAATACCACGCCAATGATCAAGAAATATCGCAGCATTTGTCTGGCACCCGATTCGTCCATCGCAATGTGGATGCTTTCGATCTCCTCTGGTTTCCTTGTGTGAGATTATTTTCCTCACTATAGTAAAGACGTAAAAATCCGCAACCTTTGCGGCA
>DAOUEE010000213.1:0-1908 GCA_034430695.1 Anaerolineales bacterium
ACTGGAATCCCCCCTACTGGCAGGATCTGAACGACAAAGATAAATCTCCCGTTGGGTGGGTGGATGGACCTGGTTTGACAGCCGAGATGAAGGCCAATCTGGATAATTTCATCGCCGGAATGGCTTCGGGCGACATCGTCATGTGGAAGGGTCCGTTGAATCTACAGGACGGTACGGTCTATCTGGCGGATGGCGAAGTAGCGACGGAGGCCCAAATCTGGTATCTGCCGCAATTGCTTGAAGGGATGGAAGGACCCAGCGAGTAACGGCGTCATTTCGCAGGTTTTCTGAGGAGAGCGACTCGAAAGTCGCTCTCCTCTAGTAAAATCGGGAAAGCGTCGTATTGGGACAGGAAATGGAAGTCATTTTAGAAGGCATCCGCAAATATTTCGGAGACGTGAAGGCGAACGACGGCATCAGCCTTACGCTTCAACCCGGCAAGATCTATGGTCTGCTGGGAGAGAACGGTGCCGGTAAGTCCACGTTGATGAAAGTATTATCAGGCTATCATCCCCCAGACGATGGACGCATCATATTAAATTCGACACAGGTTGCCTTTTCATCTCCTTCGGATGCGCTTTTGCAGGGAATCGGCATGATCTATCAGGATCCGCTCGACATTCCGGCCATGCGCGTGATCGAGAATTACCTGTTGGGATGGGATCGACGAGTCGTTCTGGATTATGCCCGCGCGGAAGATGAACTGCGCCAGAATGCGGATCGAATGGGCTTTCACGTCGACTTCGATGCTTACATCGACAGCCTTTCTCTGGGTGAACGGCAGCAGCTTGAAATGCTGCGGCTTCTGGCGCTCGGCGCCGAAGTTCTGATTCTCGATGAGCCGACGACCGGCATCAGCGCCGAGCAGAAGGAGAGTCTTTTCGCTTCGCTGCGCCGCCTGGCCGAAGAGGAAAACAAGACGGTCATCCTGGTTTCGCACAAGCTGTCCGACATCCAGGAATTGTGCGACCACGTTTTTGTACTTCGCAGGGGCAAACTGATCGGCTCGGCGGACATTCCCTGTCCGACTCAAAAGTTAGTGGAAATGATGTTCGAAGAACTGCCGCCCCGCCGCTCGCGTGTATCCTACGCACGCGATGGGAGTGCCCTCCTGCAGCTGCAGAACGTCGAAGTCGAAGGCGATCGCCTTCAAGTCGGGAACGTCAACCTGAACATCCGTGATGGCGAGGTGTTTGGTTTAGCGGGACTGGAAGGCAGCGGCCAGCGATTGATCCTGCAGGCCTGTGCGGGGTTGATGCCCGTCTCCGCCGGCAGGATCATTTTCGATCAACGAGACGTAACTCGCTGGCCCTATCGAAAAATGCTGCAAGCCGGTGTGGCATATCTTCCTGCCGGAAGGTTGGAGGAGGGGCTCATCGCCGGCTTGAGTTTAATGGAGCACATCGCCTTGTCCAATCCCATGCCCGGATTCTTGATCGACTGGCGCCATTATGAACGGGAAACCGAGGCGCGCATCCAGCGCTACGAAGTTGTGGGACAGGTGAACTCGTTTGTGGAAACGCTGTCCGGCGGCAATCAACAACGCTCGCTGTTCGCCATGCTGCGGGATGATTTGAAGCTGCTGTTGATGGAACATCCCACGCGCGGCCTCGACGTCCGTTCAGCGGATTGGATCTGGCAGCTTCTATACCAGCGCGTCGAAACGGGCACGGCGGTTCTCTTCATATCCGCCGATCTGGACGAACTGGTCGAACGCAGCGATCATATCGTTGCGTTTTCAGGAGGTGCGATGTCGCGTGTCGTGCAGGCGGACCAGACCACGGCGGACGAACTCGGCTATTTGATCGGGGGAGAGTGATGCGCCGGATTCGATGGCATCTCCCCAATTGGATCGTCGTATCGATTGCCATTATTGCCTCGTTGCTCGTGACGAGTCTGCTCCTGCTC
>DAOUEE010000214.1:0-4530 GCA_034430695.1 Anaerolineales bacterium
AACGATTGGGCACACAAGCGGGCGATCTACTGCTCTTCGTTGCCGGAGATGCTGATGTGGTTTTCGAATCGCTGAGCCGGCTGCGCGATCATCTCGCCGAACGAGCCGGTTTGATCGATCCTGATGTCCTGGCGTTCTGCTGGGTGCTGGATTTTCCCTTCGTCGAATGGAACGAAAACGAGAATCGTTGGGATCCAAGCCATCACCTTTTCACTTCGCCGATTCCGGAAGATGTCCCCTTGCTCGACTCCGATCCCCACAAGGCGCGCGGCCAGCAGTACGACATGGTGCTCAACGGCGTCGAGGTAGGTGGTGGAAGCATCCGAATCCACGATCGCCAGCTCCAGGAACGCGTGTTTTCACTCATCGGTCTGGATAAGGATGTCGCCCGGGAACGCTTCGGCCACATGTTGGAAGCCTTCGAATACGGTACGCCGCCGCACGGCGGCATCGCGCCGGGCATCGACCGTTTGCTGATGATATTTGCCAACGAAGCGCATATCCGAGAAGTGATCGCCTTCCCGAAGAATCAAGCCGCACGTGACGTTATGGCGAACGCCCCTTCGCCGGCGGACCCCGATCAATTAGCGGAGCTGCACATTCGCGTGGTGCATACGGATGAGGATTCGTGAAGCATGGACAACCCGATCTGATCGTGGTATATATTGCTGTGCCCTACTATGATCGTGATGTAGCACGCGTTTTGAGCCAACACTATATAAACGGGGTTCGATCTTCGTCGGGGGACGCGATAGGCTTAAGCCAAGGCGGAGCCCACGAGTACGACCCCACCTGCGAAAGCAGGTTCAAAACACCGCCACACACGACATGGTGGGGTGCTCCTTTAGCGATAAGCAGATGCTTATCGCTTTTCTTTTTTGTCCGACTCGCCCAGGCGGACGGAATTCGGTGTTCGCTGGATCGGTTTAATGATGGCTAAAAATATCGCCTCCGCTTGTTTGAGTTGAACCCAAGAGGACTGAATTGTGTGCAATTCGCGGCGCTCGAGCTTGCCATATCGCAATTGTCTCTTCATAAAAAGCGCTTCCTTGCACGATGCTGTGATCTCAGGTAGACTCTCACTATATCTATCGAAATGAGGTTTAGGTAACCATGGCCGGTGAGCGGGAAGATGCGCTGGAAGCGGCCGTATCGGACATAACCAAGCGCTTTGGTGACGGGGCGGTAATGCGCTTGGGTGAAGCCGCACATTTGACGGTCGAAAGTATTCCAACAGGGTCGTTGGCCCTTGATTTGGCGCTTGGCGTTGGCGGCGTGCCGCGCGGCCGTGTGACCGAGATCTTCGGCCCCGAATCCTCCGGAAAGACTACCCTTTGCCAGCACATCGTGGCCGAAGCGCAGCGCCGCGGGGGCGTTTGTGCCTTCGTGGATATGGAACATGCGCTCGACCCGGCGTATGCCGCACGCTGCGGCGTCGATGTGGAAAATCTGTACATCTCCCAGCCGGATATGGGCGAGCAGGCTTTGGAGATCACGGAACGGCTGGTGCGCAGCGGTGCAGTCGATGTCATCGTGGTGGACAGCGTGGCCGCACTCGTCCCGCAAGCGGAAATCGAAGGCGACATGGGGGATCCGCATATGGGGATGCAGGCGCGATTGATGAGTCAGGCGCTGCGCAAACTCAGCGGAGCGATCAAACAGACGAACACCGTGGTGATCTTCACCAACCAGTTGCGGCAGAAAATCGGCGTCTATTTTGGCAATCCCGAGACCACGACGGGCGGCAGGGCGCTCAAGTTTTACGCTTCGGTGAGGATCGATATCCGGCGTGCGGAAAGCATCAAACAGGGCCAGGAAATCGTGGGCAATCGGGTTCGCGCCCGGGTCGTGAAAAACAAGGTCGCACCGCCCTTCAAGGTGGCGGAATTTGATATCATGTATGATGAAGGCATCTCTAAAGCCGGGGGGATCTTGGACCTGGCTGTGGAGATGGAAATCATCGAAAAACGCGGATCGTACTACTCGTATGCCGATCAGCGTTTGGGACAAGGAAGAGAGAACACAAAGCTGTTTATCAAGGAGAATGCTGAATTTGCACAGGAGTTGGAAGCCAAGATCCGCACTGAAGCGGGCTTGAACTCCGCCGGCGCAGGTTTGGACCGGGATTGAGACGAACTGTGCGCGTGATCATTTATAATTAGGCTGCGCCAAACTATACGACCTGGATGTGTGCGCGGCATTGACAATGATAATGATCTCAAATATGAGACTTGACACCGCAAGGATGTTTGGAAGTTCGCTTGTTATGAGGCGAAAGGGATTAGCCAAATTTAGTGGGGATTTGATCCTTTAACGTTCGCTGTTGCATAAGGTTGTTGAACCTTTTCTTTAGGCGGCGTCGAATCTACATCTTGAGATCGCTATGATTTGTCATTGGCCGTGATCCGGGTCCGTGGATCACGGTTTGTTTTATCTTTGTGGAGTGATTCTTCGTGGGTGTAATTACCGCCTTGGAAAATCAGACCAAGAATCGCCAGCGGGTCAACGTCTACCTGGATGGCAGCTACAGTTTCGCCATCGACAAGGTGTTGGCTAACGATCTGGCGGTCGGGAAAGAGTTATCGCACGACGAGATCGAGGCGTTAAGGAAAGACGATGTCGAAGAACGATTGTATCGCCGCGCACAGCGTTTGATCGGCCGCAGGCCGCGCGCAGAGCGCGAGCTGCGCCAACGTTTCGAAAGAGACGAGATCCCCCAAGACGTGCAGCATGCAGTCGTGCAAAAATTAAAAGATCGCGGTTTGATTGATGACCATGCTTTCGTCGAAGCTTGGATCGAGAACCGCCAGGTTTTTCGTCCGCGAAGTGCCAGCGCACTTCGCACGGAACTGCGCCGGAAAGGCGTTTCGGATGAGATCATCGCACAACATCTGGCGGATTTCGACGAGGAACGAGCGGCGGAAGCGGCGGCACGTAAAGGCGCTCGCCGCTATCGATCCATGGACCGGGAGACGTTTCGAAAACGTCTCAGTGGTTACCTGCTTCGGCGCGGTTTTGGACATTCAATCGTCTCCTCGGTTGTCGCGCGCATGTGGCGTGAGACATCCGAACGTGAACCCGAAAGTGAGGATACGAAGTGGATACAACGTGGGTAATTGGGGTCGTCGTCGCATTGGCGGCGGGTGTGCTCATAGGATACATCTTGCGCCACATGCAGCTGGAAAGGAATGTACGCGGTCGTCAAGCGGAAGCGCAGCGCATACTGGAAAAAGCGCGTGGTGAAGCGAAGGATATCGAGCTGGCTGCGAAAGATCTGGCTCTGGAAATCCGTAACGGAGCCGAAGAAGAGGCAAAACAACGGCGTTCCGAGTTATCAAAGGAGGAAACACGTCTCACCCGGCGGCGCGCAAGTCTCGACCGCCGCTTCGAACAAATCGACAAGCGAGAACAGGCACTTAACAAACGCCAGAGTTCGATCGACCGCCGCACCAATGAACTCGAAAAGAAATATGCCGAAACCCTCGAAGAACTGGAGCGGGTATCCCAGATGACTCAGGAAGAAGCCAAAACTCAACTCCTGGAGGAGGTGGAGCGGGAGGCGCGCATCGATATGGTACGCATCATTCGCCAGATCGAGGAAGAAGCGCAGGTCGAAGGGGATCGTCGCGCCCGGGAACTGATCGCTGACGCCATCCAACGCGTGGCTTCCGACCACGTGGCAGAAATCACGGTCTCCGTGGTGCCCTTACCTTCGGATGACATGAAGGGACGGATCATCGGGCGCAATGGGCGCAATATTCGTGCATTTGAACAAGCGGCCGGCGTGGATGTCGTCGTGGACGACACACCCGAGGCCGTCACGATTTCGTGTTTCGACTCGGTACGCCGGGAGGTCGCCCGGCGCGCGATGGAAAAATTGGTGCTCGATGGGCGCATCCATCCCGCGCACATCGAGAAAGTCGTCAGCCAGGTTCGCGAAGAAGTGGATCGAGCCATCGTCGAGGCCGGTGAAGAAGCGAGTTTCGATGCCGGCGTGCCCGGTCTGCATCCGGAAGTGATCAAGAAATTGGGGCGCTTGAAATTCCGCACCTCGTACGGACAGAACCAACTGGCGCACGCCGTCGAGACCGCACAACTGGCCGGAATCATCGCCGCAGAACTCGGCGCCAACGTCGACATCGCAAAAGCCGGCGGTTTGCTTCACGATCTGGGTAAATCGATGGATCATGAAGTGGAAGGAACCCACGCCGCGCTCGGCGCAGAATTTTGCCGCCGGCATAACGTACCCGAACAGGTCGTCAACATCATCGCTTCCCATCACCACGAGATCGAACAGGATTCGGTCGAGGCCGTGATCGTCGAATCGGCGGATGCCATCAGCGGCGCAAGGCCCGGTGCACGCCGGGAAAGCCTGGAGCAGTACATCAAACGCATTCGAGCACTGGAGGAAGTGGCCAGTTCCTTCGAAGGCGTCGAGCAGAGCTACGCGCTGCAAGCAGGACGCGAGATCCGCGTGATCGTGATCCCCGAGGATATCGACGATCTCGAAGCGACGCGGCTCGCCCGATC
>DAOUEE010000215.1:0-5563 GCA_034430695.1 Anaerolineales bacterium
ATGATGAAATTGGATCGCGGGAAGACGATATCGCTATACTGTACCAATCGCGAAACTGGGAAGAAGCACAGTTCGTCCTCGAGCGCTACGCTGTCGATTATGTGTATGTCGGTTCTGCGGAAAGGGGGAAGTATGAGTATCTCTCCGAGCAGAAATTTGAAATTTACATGGACTTGATCTATGACAAAGATGACGTACGTATTTATGCCAGAAAAGGAGCGATGGTTCCGTGATGGCCAGGCGCGAGTCGATTACCGTTGAAGTTGTAATCTACGCACTCATTCTCTCCCTTGCCGCGTGGTTGAGAATGGTCCAACTGGGTGCTTCACCGCTCTCTGAGGACGAAGCAAGCCATGCGCTCGCCGCAGCCAGTATCACACCGCAGGTCTCGCCGTACTGGCAAGACGGTGAGATCGTTGCACCGAGCAACCCGATCTACAACAACTTTACGGCGTTGTTGTTCCACCTTTTTGGCGCCACGGATGCAATCGCACGGCTTGCGAGTGCGCTGGCGGGTACGGTGCTGGTTTTAACGCCGATTCTTGTGCGCCGGCGGTTCGGGCGTGCAAACGCGATTGGATTGTCGATCGTGTTCTGCATCTCGCCAATCTTCATTACGGTATCGCGAACTGCCGGCAGCCCCGCATTCGCAGCGCTCGGGATTGTGTCGGCATTGTTGTTGATCGTTGGGGCACAATCTGAGACTTCCTTGCGGGACCGCTTGCCTTGGTTCGCGGTTGCCCTCGGTCTGACGCTGGCATCCGGAGCCGATGCGATTCAAGGCCTGCTCACCATTAGTGTTGCGGCTGCGCTTTTACTCTCCCAGAAATCGGCGTTCGAAGGATTCGCCCGTACGGTCAAGCAACATCGAATCGTTCGTTATGCATCGATCACGCTGATCACGTGGGCCGCAGCGGTCAGCGGATTGGGGTTCTCACTCGGTGGGCTCTCCGGGATGGCCAAATCCATCGGCGACTGGTTTTCCGGGTGGTTCACGCCGGGACAACTGCCGGGGATTACGTCTATGCTGATCGTGCCTTTCTACGAGCCGCTCGTTTTCGTTTTCGGAGTTGTCGGCATCGTCTTCGCAGTACGCAATTCGGATCGACTGGGGCGGAGTGCCGCAGTCTGGTTTCTCACTGCTTTGGTCATCGATCTGCTCTATGTTGCGCGCCAGCCGGGTGATCTCGTGTGGGTCGTGACACCGCTCGTGTTTCTGGCCGCGCCGCTGCTCGTCACACTCGTCATTCGCCTGGGACAAAGAACCCAATGGCTGAGTTTTTTCTTTCTACTTTCCTTGGTTGTTTTTCTGCTGATCTACAACGTGATGCTGCTCAACGTAGATGTGTCCGGGTTGAGGTTGAGTGGATTTTTACGCACGATCGATCCTGGATTCTATCCGCTCGTCGTTTTGGGAATCTGTATTCTCTTGGTTCTCGTCGTCATTTTTTATGCCCTCGGGTGGGATGTAAACACCGCTGTCGACGTCGTGGGAGTCGCTGTTGCCTTGTTCCTTGGCCTGCTGACGATCTCTGCGACGTGGCATCTGAACTTCAATGGCGCGGATGCCAGGGAACTGTGGTACCCGCAATCTACGACAAAAAGCATGCACACCTTAAAATCGACCATTCAAATGATTTCTACGATGAATACTGGTCGAGGCGACGCATTGTCGCTGCAGCTTTATGACGGCGACTCTCATGCCGAAGTCGCCTGGGCGATGCGCGATGTTTCGAGGAACTCGGAAGATCAAGATTTTCTGGCTGCTCCCCCGTTGATCCTCGCTCCGGAAGGTGCGAACCTGAGTGGATATTCCGGCGATTATGTCGGACAGAGTTTCAGGTTGACAGAACGGTGGGCCTGGAGTGGATTCCTTCCGGACAAGCCATTAAATTGGTGGATGACGCGTGAGGCGCCTCTCTTCAAAGAAAGTTGGACCCTCTTCGTGCGGGCGGATCTGGTACCCGGAGCGACGGAAATACTATCGGATGCGGATGCTGAGTAGATCGGAGAGCGACTCTCGATGAAGCCTGTGAGTGTCATCGCCATCGACGGACCGGCGGCCTCAGGAAAATCGACCCTGGGAGCCGAACTGGCGAGACGCTTGGGATATCTGTACGTTGATACGGGCGCAATGTATCGCGCTGCTACGCTCGCCGTCCTCCGGCGAACCATTTCGGTCGAGGATGAACGTGCCGTAACCGGGCTGGTTTCGGAAATCGAAATCGATGTCGGTCCCCCGACGAAAAACGACGGCCGGCAGAACGATATCCTCGTCGACGGCGAGGATGTCACGTGGGAAATACGATCACCCGAAGTCGACCGAAACGTCTCCCAGGTGTCGATGTATTCCGGCGTACGGGATATTTTGACCCGTCGACAGAGAGAGATCGGTAAGCGCGGGAAAGTCGTCATGGTAGGGCGTGATATCGGGACGGTGGTGCTGCCCGATGCAGATTTAAAGATATATCTGGACGCCTCCGCGGAAGCCCGTGCGAGAAGGCGGTACCTGGAAAATGAAGTGCGGGGGAATTCGTTGAGTTACGAAGAGATTCTGCAAGCCGTAAAACGGCGCGATCGTATCGATTCGACGCGTGAACTCGCACCTTTGCGAGCTGCCGAGGACGCAATCGTGGTCGACTCCACGCAGTTGAATATCACGCAAGTTTTCGATCGGGTTTTCACGTTGGTTGAAGATCGTGGATAATACGTAAGAGGGGTTTAGATGGTATGGAGGAAGACATGATCCGAGAAGCGAATGCCCCGGCACGGCACGGATGGCCCGGAGGCTACGATCATGCACGCCTGGAACCTCGAAGGCGAGTGCTGCGCTGGCTGATCGACGAAATCGGGTTTCGTGTGCTGGCGAAGGTTGAACGTGTTGAAGGCCTGGACAATTTACCCTCGAACGGTCCCGCGATCGTGATGATCAACCACATCGCCTTTATCGATCCAATCGTGGTGTTGGGCAGCATACCGCGCAATTTGGTGCCTATGTCGAAGCAGGAGGCTTTTTATTATCCAATCTGGGGAATTTTCCCCTATCTCTGGGGGGTGATACCGGTGCACCGCGACGAAGTCGACCGGCGCGCCATTCGCATGGCGCTCGAAGTCCTGGAAGCAGGCGAATTAATTCTGGTCGCGCCGGAAGGCACGCGCAGTCCTGCACTGCAGAAAGCGCGGGAAGGGATCGCCTACCTGGGGTACCGCAGCGGAGTTCCCATTGTGCCCGTGGCGATAACGGGGACGGAAGGATTCCCCACGCTCAGTCCGAAACGAATGCGCCAACCGGGCGCCGTGGTGAATCTCGGCCGGCCGTTCCGCTTCCGGAAAGTCAATGGACGCTTGCGCAGAGACCGCCTGCAGAAGATGACGGATGAGGCGATGTACGTCCTGGCCAAAATGCTCCCGGAAGAACGAAGAGGGTATTATTCCGATCTGTCCCAGGCAACGAGCGACACGATTGATTTCTTATAAATCCGCGCTATTCAACCCAGCTCGATGGGCTGAATTCGTACGACTGGACTACGATTTATCGGCGAAACTTGAACGTAGAATGTTGAAGTCCTGAAATAACGGTATAATTGGGCTGTTACAAATCCGGAATGGAGGTGTCTATCGTCGAGAGATAAATGCTTTGGGAAGGCATAGCGCAAGGCCCCGGCGTCACCGGGGTGACGAGGACGAGGGTTCCCCAGCTGCGAGGCGGGGTTAACTGGCCAAGAACACGCTCTCGAGCGGCCAGGAAAATCGAATGATCGGCGGATGCCCTCCGGGTGACCCACCACCCGAACCTTCCCCAGAAAACAAAATTTCCTGGTGTAAAAGTGTGTTGGTGACGACACGTACAAAGCATCGGGTTGTGGTGAGCGGCTGATACCATCAACTTGGAGGCGAAGCATGTGTGGCATCGTTGGTTATGTCGGCACGCGTAGTGCCGAGCCGATCATCTACGAAGGCTTAAAACGATTGGAATACCGCGGATACGACTCCGCAGGATTGGCGATCATCGAAAGCGGAAAAATCGAAATCCGGCGTGACGCGGGGAAACTCGAGCGACTTGGGGAACTCCTGGAAACCGATCCCGTAAACGGAACGATCGGCATCGGACACACGCGCTGGGCGACCCACGGAGAGCCAAGTGCGCGCAACGCACATCCGCACGTCGGTGCGTCCGGCGAAGTCGTTCTGGTGCACAACGGCATCGTGGAAAACTATCTTTCCCTGCGGGATGAATTGAGCGCGGAAGGGATCGAGTTCAATTCGGAGACGGATTCCGAAATCATCGTTCATCTGGTCGAACGTTACATGGCGCTTGGCCACGACCTCGCCAAAGCGACCCGCCTGGCGATCGAAAACATCGAAGGGGCGCACGGAATCGTGCTGCTCTCCCTGCGGGAGCCCGACCGGATCGTGGCGGCCCGCATAGGAAACGCCGGCGGCGTCGTCGTGGGTGTCGGACAGGGTGAGATGTTTGTGGCTTCGGATCTTCCCGCCATCCTGCAGCACACGCGCCGGGTGGTTTTTCTCGAATCGGGTCAGATGGCCGTTGTGAAGCGGGATGAATTCGAGGTCAGCACTGTGGACGGCGAGGTCATCGACGCCGAGGTTCAATCCGTGGCCTGGGATCCGGTCTCCGCGGAAAAAGGGGAATACAAGCACTTCATGCTCAAGGAAATCTTCGAGCAAGTGCGAAGTTCGACGGACACGATCGCGGGGCGCGTCGATTTCGATCGAGGAAATATCTTCTTGCCGCAGCTTAATCTGACTGCGGAACTCGCAAAGCGGATCGAGAAAATTGTGATTATCGCCTGCGGCACGGCTGCCCATGCGGGTATGGTTGGAAAGGTTTTGATCGAACGCATCGCCCGAATTCCCGTGGAGGTCGATATCGCCTCGGAATTTCGTTACCGCGAGCCGTTGGTGGACGAAAATACGGTCGTCCTGGCGATCAGTCAATCCGGGGAAACGGCAGACACACTGGCGGCGATGACGGAAGCGCGATCGCGCGGCGCCCTATTGTGGAGTATCGTCAACGCCATCGGCTCGCAGGCGATGCGTATTGCCGATGGATGTATCGGCATGCAAACGGGTCCTGAAATCGGCGTGGCTTCGACCAAGGCTTTTACCGCGCCTTTGATCGATTTGTATATGCTGGCAATCTTGCTTGCGGATCTGCGCGGTGCGATCGGCGATTCGCGTCGACGCGATCTGGTCCGCGACCTGCGCCTGATACCGGATCTGGTGGGGCAGTGCCTGGACCGGGTAGATGATGTCGAGAAGATCGCCTGGTCGTTGAAGGACGTCGAGCATTGTCTGTATCTGGGCAGGGGCATTCAGATGCCTATCGCCTACGAAGGCGCGTTGAAGTTGAAGGAAATTTCCTACATCCACGCCGAAGCCTACCCTGCCGGTGAGATGAAACACGGTCCGATCGCTTTGATCGACAAGGAAATGCCCGTAATCGCCATCGCTACGAAGGACCTCTGGTACGAAAAGATGCTCAGCCAAATCGAGCAGACGAAGGCGCGCGGCGGCGTCGTCGTGGCCGTAGCTACGGACG
>DAOUEE010000216.1:0-5263 GCA_034430695.1 Anaerolineales bacterium
TATCGCTGTTCACCATCATCGACGAAAAAGATCATAAGAACCTCTACTCTATCGAAATTCCTAGAATCTTGAGTTTTATGGCCTTCAATCGCATGGAGGGAATGGTCCACGGAATCAACCAACTGCAGGCGGAATACGAGCAGACCTATGGTCCGGGGAATTACATTCCCCCCGTCACCATCAGCTTCTGGACATTCCGCATCATGGTCGGCGTGGGACTCTTGATGATCTTGCTGGCGGCCGTTGGGTTATGGCAAGTATGGCGCGGGCGTCTCACTATTCCCAATCTGTTCTTGAAAATCCTGCCCTGGGCCATTGTGCTGCCGTTTATCGCCAACACCAGCGGTTGGATTTTCACCGAAGTCGGACGCCAACCCTGGATCGTCTTCGGTCTATTGAGAACGGAAAATTCCGTCTCCCCAACCCTCTCCGCAGGCACGCTGCTGTTCTCGCTCATCAGTTTTGGCTTGATCTATTCCATACTGATCGCCGTAGACGTCTATCTGCTGCGGAAATACGCCACGCAGCCGGAGTTGGCACTGCTATCTTCCGAGCATGTCTGACGCAAAGTCCCCAGGAGGACGATCATGGCCTTAAACACCATCTGGTTCATACTCATCGGCGTTCTGTTTACCGGATTTTTCTTCTTGGAGGGATTCGACTACGGCGTTGGAATCTTGCTTCCCTTTCTGGGTAAAGACGACCGCGAACGCCGCTTGATGATCAATTCGATTGGACCCCACTGGGACGCCAATGAAGTCTGGCTGATCGCCGCCGGCGGAGCGATGTTCGCCGCGTTTCCACACTGGTACGCCACCCTGTTCAGCGGCTTTTATATTGCCCTGGTGCTCATGCTTCTGGCGCTCATCGTACGCGGCGTGGCGTTCGAATTCCGCAGCAAGAGCGAAGGCGCCCGATGGCGCAGCACGTGGGATTGGGCGATCTGTATCGGCAGCGCAATCCCGGGACTGCTGTGGGGCGTCGCCATGGCGAACATCGTGCGTGGCGTCCCCATCGACGCAAACATGCAGTACGTGGGCACCTTCGGCGATCTGCTCAATCCGTTCGCTTTAGTCGCCGGGGTGACCTCGCTGCTGCTTTTCACCCTGCACGGCGCCAATTTCCTGACGATCAAAATCGAGGGAGCATTAACGGCACGAGCGGAAAGCCTGGCCTTGCGGCTTTGGCCGGTGGTAATCATCTTCAGCTTGATCGTTTCGGGGATGGGTTATTTCGAAACCGACATCGTCTCCCGCCTCGGTTTCGTCGTCATGCTTCTCCCCCTCGCCGCCATCGTGGCGATCGGCAGCGTGGGTTGGCTGATCCGTCGAAAACGGATGGGTTGGGCGTTCGCCATGGCCGGCGCCTGTATCGTCTTATTCACTCTGACCATGTTCGTGGGCCTCTACCCGCGCGTGATGACGTCCAGCTTGCGGCCCGACGCCTGGAGTCTGACGATAGACAACGCCTCCTCCAGCCCGTACACCTTACGCGTCATGAGCATCGTTGCGCTCATCTTCCTGCCCATCGTCTTGCTCTACCAGGCCTGGTCCTACCGCGTCTTTCGGCGCAGGTTGACGAGCACGTCATCCCTGGAATATTGATTCGCAACACCGCTCGCACCATGCCGATCGCCGGCCAACCATTCTGCAGACGTTGTCCCCGAATCATTAACCACGCTCGCCGCATGAACGACCGGGCGTGCAACGATCCGGCTGAGTTGTTCTCCAAATGTTGAAAGTCGATCCAAGGCTGCTGCAGGAAGCCCGCTCGGCCCGGCGCGGGCTGATTACGTCCGTGCTGCTGGGCACGCTTTCCAGCATTCCTCTCATCCTCTCAGCCTATCTACTGAGTCAGATCGTAGCCGGCGTCTTTCTCGCCGGCCAGACCTTGAATGAAGTATTGCTCCCTATTTCTCTGATCCTCGCCCTGCAATTCCTGCGCGCCGGGTTGAACTGGGGAAGCGAAAATACGGCCGCGCACGCAGCCGGGGAGATCGAACACTCCCTGCGGCAGCGCACGGCGAGTCACCTGATGGCTCTGGGTCCATCGTTCACCCGCCGAGAGCGCACCGGCGAGTTGAGCAACACGATCTTGGAAGGTATCGAAGCGCTGGACAGCTATTTTCGCCAGTATCTGCCGCAGATCGCCAGGAGCGCCTTCATTCCGCTCGCCATCCTTGCCTTCGTCTTCCCGCTGGACTCCATATCGGGGCTGGTTCTCCTGCTCACCGCACCTTTGATCCCCATTTTCATGATCCTCATCGGCGACACCGCCGAACGGCTCACGCGCCGCCAATGGAGCAGGCTGAGTCTCATGAGCGCACAGTTCCTCGACGTGCTGCAGTGCCTGACGACGCTGAAGGCGCTCGGCCGCAGCAGCGAACAAAGCGAGTCGATACAGTCTGCCAGCGACCAATTCCGGCACCTGACCATGAAAGTGCTGCGTGTGACGTTTCTCTCTGCGCTCGTTCTCGAATGGGTGGCCACGATCAGCACGGCCGTGGTGGCCGTCGAAACGGGGCTGCGACTGCTGCATGGCCAGCTTGCCTTCCAGCAAGCCTTTTTCATCCTGCTGCTGGCCCCCGAGTTCTACCAGCCCCTGCGCAATCTGGCTCTGCGCTTCCACGCAGGGATGTCGGGCGTGGCGGCTGCCGGGCGGATTTTCGAAATTCTGGAGACTCCGCTTCAAATCCATAAGCCTTCGATCGCCCCCCCCGTTCGAGTCCTCGGGGCGGCGGTAGACATCGATTTCGACGACGTCCATGCTGCATACGAGACGGGAACGCGCCAGGCGCTGCGCGGCGTCAGCTTCCAAATCGCCGCCGGTAAAAGCCTGGCCCTCGTCGGACCCAGCGGTTCGGGAAAAACCACCATCGCCCAGCTCCTGCTGCGCTTCATCCAGGCCGAGCGAGGCCAGATTCGAGTGGGCGAGATCGCATTGGAAGCGCTCGATCCGGTTCAATGGCGCACACACATCGCCTGGGTGCCGCAAAACCCGCATCTTTTCAACACATCGATCGCGGAGAACATTCGCATCGCCAATGCGCATGCGGAAGACAAGCAGGTCGTAGAAGCCGCCAGACAAGCCTACGTTCACGAATTCATCGCCAGCCTGCCGGATGGTTACGCAACGCAGATTGGGGAACGCGGTGCCCGGCTGAGCGCCGGTCAGGCGCAGATGATCGCGCTGGCGCGCGCCTTTCTCAAAGACGCACCTTTCCTGATTTTCGACGAGGCCTCGTCGAATCTGGACGTCGAACGCGAAGCGCAGATTCACACGGCGTTGAAACACCTGCTGCAAGGCCGCACCTGTCTGTTGATCGCCCACCGTTTGACCTCCGTCCGGGACGCCGACAAGATCGTCGTACTCTCAGAAGGGCGCATCCTGGAACAGGGTTCGCACGAAGCGCTCGTCAGACAAAGGGGAACGTATCAGCGCATGCTGCGCGCCTATCAGGGAACAGCGTGAGAAGGAACCTATTACTTCGCCTTTTCAAGCTCGCGGCTCCCTTCTGGAGACAGATGGGATTGGCCATCCTCGCCGGATTTGCGACCATCGCCAGCAGCATCGGCCTCCTGGCAACCTCCGCCTACATCATTGCTTTTGCCGCCCTCCAGCCCTCGATCGCCGAACTGCAGGTCGCCATCGTGGCCGTTCGCTTTTTCGGTCTGGCGCGCGGCGCATTTCGGTACGCGGAGCGCCTGCTGTCCCACAACGTTGCCTTGCGCTTGATCGCCCGTTTGCGTGTCTGGTTCTTCCGCAGGCTGGAACCGCTTGCCCCGGCGCGTTTGATTCAGTATCGAAGCGGCGATTTGCTGCGCCGCATCGTGGGCGACGTCGATACGCTGGAATTCTTCTTCATCCGCGTGGTTTCGCCGCCGTTCGTCGCGCTCGCCGTCAGTGCATTGACGTTTGTGATCCTGGGCAGTTTTGATCTCCGTCTGGCAATGAGCGTCGTCGGATTCCATTTTCTGGCGGGCGTCATCCTGCCGGTAATCATGCTGCGCTGGAGCCGCAATTCTGGTCGCCGCCTGGTAGAGGTACGCGCACAACTCAAGACCGCCGTCGTCGAAAATCTCCAGGGAGCCGCCGACATCCTGGCCTTCGGCCAGGAAGATGTGCACCTCGAATGCCTGCATCGTTTGAGTCGGAGGCTCACGGAACTGCAAACTGGCCTCGCCAGGCGAGACGCCTTCGCCGCAGTGCTCAACGACCTAACGATGAGCCTGGCGGCCCTCGTCGCCCTCGTACTCTGCATCCCTTTGGTCCGCCAGGGACAGATCGAGGGTATCTACCTGGCCGTCATCCTTTTGGCGACGATGTCCAGCTTCGAGGCCACCGCACCACTTGCCGCAACATTCCGTAAGCTCGAAGAACAGACTTCCGCCGCCGATCGACTTTTCGAAATCATCGACGCCACACCGGCCGTTGAAGATCCCCCAGAGCCCTTCCCACAGCCTGCGGATCCCACGATTCGGTTCGATGCCGTGTGTTTTCGCTACCATGCAGCCTTGCCCCTCGCCGTGGACGGGATCGATTTCGAGCTGCCGCCCGGCGGGAAATTGGCCATCGTGGGGGCGAACGGGTCGGGAAAAACGTCGATCGTGAACCTCTTGCTCCGATTTTGGGACTACGAAAGTGGATCCATTCGAATCGGTCCGCACGAGATTGGCGATTACCGCCAGGAGGACCTGCGCGGATTGATGAGCGTCGTCCCGCAGCGCTCGCAATTTCTAAACGATACGATCCGCGGGAACCTGCGGCTCTCGCAGCCCGACGCGGGTCAAGCGCGGCTCGAAGATGCCGCCCGTTGCGCACAAATACTGGACTTCATCCAATCCCTGCCGCAGGGTTTCGATACCCGCATCGGCGAAGGCGGGCTGCTTTTGAGCGCGGGAGAACGCCAGCGGCTGGCAATCGCCAGAGCGCTCTTGAAAGACGCCGCGCTGTTGATCCTGGACGAGCCGACCACCCATTTGGATGCCATCACCGAGCGCTTGTTGATGAACGAAATACTCGCCTGGTCGCAGGATCAGAGCGTGCTGCTCATCACCCACCGCCTGGTCGACCTGCAGCGTATGGATCAGATTATCGTCCTGCGGCAGGGCCGCGTGATCGAACGCGGCAGCCACGCCGGCCTCATCGAGAGGGAAGGCGTTTATTGGCGACTGTTGCAGCGCCAAAACCAGGCCGACTTGATTGAAACGCTCGGCGGCGAGAGAACGTGTTAACATAAGAAGCGTCAAAATCAGCGGGCCAG
>DAOUEE010000217.1:0-2781 GCA_034430695.1 Anaerolineales bacterium
GTCGTCGGAATCCGCACGGAAGTCGGCGACCGGGTTGTTGCCGGGGAGGTGCTCTGCTGGCTGGTTGATGATCCCAAATGGAAACCACCCGCCGCGCACGAAGCGACTTCGATCAAGACCGCCTCGGGCAACAATCTCCGCATCACCGAACCGGCGATCGTGCTGGCCAAGGAGTTGGATGTGGATTTGGATGCCCTCCAAGGCGATGAATGGATCACCGCGGATGTCGTGCGCCGATACGCGCAGCGTGAAGCGCCGCTCGAAATGTTGGATCTGGACATCGATTCGAAGTCACTCGTCGTATACGGCGGCGGCGGACACGGGAAGGCGTTGATCGATCTGATCCGCGCGCTGGGAACGTACACGATCGTGGGAATTTTAGACGACGGTTTGGATTTGGGAGATCAGGTGATGGGTGTTCCAATCCTGGGTGGCGCCGAAATGCTCGATCCGTTGAAAGCGCGGGGTCTTGGGCACGCCGTAAACGCAGTTGGCGGGATCGGCGACATGCAAAGCCGCGTACGTGTATTTGAAAAACTGCGCCAGGCTGGCTTCGTTTGCCCTGCGCTGGTTCACCCCACGGCCTTCGTCGAAGTGAGCGCAAAGCTTGCGGAAGGCGTTCAGGTTTTTCCGCATGCCTACGTTGGGAGCGAGGTGGAGATCGGATTCGGGGTGATCGTCAATACCGCCGCTGTGGTCTCGCACGATTGCCGCCTCGCGGACTACGCCAACGTCGCGCCGGGTGCGATGCTGGCCGGGGGCGTGGAAATCGGAGCGCGCGCGCTGATCGGTATGGGCACCACGATCAACTTGAATGTTACGATCGGCGACGATGCACGGGTGGGAAACAGTGCGGTTGTCAAAGCCGAAGTCCCTGCAGCCGGCATCGTGCGCGCGGGAACGATTTGGCCGGCAGCGCAACACGGTGGATGAACATCAAGTGGCAAATATCAATGGATGGAGGATAAACGTTTGAGTGAGGATCAGGAATCTGGATTTTCCATCAGCATGTCTGCGCCGGATCTGACGGACGCTGAACGCGAGGCAGTCCTTGAAGTCTTGCGCACGCCGCGATTGAGCATGGGACCGCAAATCGAAGCGTTCGAAACAGCTGTGGCGCAATTTGTTGGTGCCAGGTATGCCGTCGCCGTCAGCTCCGGAACCGGAGGACTTCATCTGTGCGTCCGCGCCGCCGGTATAACGGACGGCGACTGGGTGATCACCACACCGTTTTCGTTCATCGCCTCGGCCAACGTGATCCTCTACGAGCGTGCAATACCCATTTTCGTCGACGTCGATTCACGGACGGGAAACATCGACCCCGAGCAGGTCGCGCAGGCCGCACAAGATCTTTTGCGCGGCGGCAGTTCGGCCGCACGCTGGCTGCCCAGAAAAAGACCGCAAAGCGAAGGTCGGCTGAAGGCCATTCTGCCTGTGGATGTGTTCGGGCAGCCTGCTGATTACGATGCCTTGAATGCCGTCGCCAACGAGAACGACCTGGTGGTCATCGAGGATTCGTGTGAGGCGCTAGGCGCTCGCTATAAAGACCGCCCGGCGGGGATGTTGGGAGACGCAGGGGTTTTTGCGTTCTACCCCAACAAACAAATCACCACCGGTGAAGGGGGAGTGATCGTCACACAAAACAAGGTGTGGGCGGATGCCTGCCGTTCGCTGCGCAATCAAGGGCGTGCGCCGGAGAACACCTGGCTTGAACATACACACATGGGTTACAACTACCGCATGGATGAAATGAGCGCAGCTCTGGGACGCGTGCAAATGACTCGGATAGCGCAGTTGTTGGAAAAGCGCAGCCGAGTGGCCGAATGGTACGCAGAGCGACTGGCAGCAGTCCCCGGCGTTGAGGCGCCGAATCTGGGTCCGGATGCCACGCGGGCAAGCTGGTTCGTCTACGTGGTGCGCCTGGCCGCCGGCGTCGACCGCGGCGCACTCGTCGAGCGGTTGGCTGCGGAAGGGATTCCTTCCCGGCCTTATTTCGTCCCGATCCACACGCAGCCCTATTTCGTGGAACGCTTCGAATATCGCAGCGGAGATTTTCCGGTGACGGAAGACCTGGGTGAGCGCAGTCTGGCGCTGCCGTTTTCTTCGGTCATGACGGAGGAGGAAGTCGATCGGGTCTGCCGGGCTCTGGCGGAGAATCTCGAGTAATCAGATGCGTCGATAACCGGCAATTAATCTGTGGAAAAAACAACTGCCCCCTGATCGAAATACCGAACAAGGGGACAGGATGTCGTTAGGCCGTCGAAGGAATTTATCGCACCTGGCGCCAATTGACCAGGATGAGGTTCTCGCTGCAGGCGTCGCTCGTGTCGAAGTACACTTGTTCGGAGATCGGATTCCCATCCCCGTCTTCCAATTGGATCCACAGCGTACCGCTGCTGACGATCGGTTCTGTAGCTACGTTGAAGAGGTAGCCGCCCGGACCGGCGTCCGGTTCACTTCCGGTGAGTGCATAAAGATCGATCTCGCCGACGCCCTCGAGTTCCCCGCCAAGGTGCACCGTCAATTCGAGCACCGGTTGATTATCTTCATTGAACACCTGACCGAAAACGCCCAAAAAATCACACCCCATTCCGTTGATGAAATTCTCGATTGGTGCCGGACTGCCGACCTGCAGGACGAATGGATAATCCGCTTCCTCTTCGGGAGTTTCCGTGATGGTGGCGGTTGCTGTCTCCTGAGCCTCGGTGGGCGAGGGGGTCGTTTCCAATTCGATCGTGCCGTCCTCGGTCGGAGTCGCCGTCCAGGCCGGTGGAAGTGTTC
>DAOUEE010000218.1:0-17639 GCA_034430695.1 Anaerolineales bacterium
GCAGCGGGATTGCAGAGCAGGTTGAGGCGGCCGGCGGCATGATGGAGGTAATCTCGAGCTTCAAATATGTCGATACGGAGATACCGGAAGGACAAGATTTGCGTACGTGTTTTATCTACGACGACATCCTCCAGGCCGATGCCGTGATCAACGTTCCCATTGCCAAACATCACAGTCTGGCGCGTCTGACGCTGGGTATGAAGAACTTGATGGGGACCATTTGGGATCGCCCGCCCATGCACATCAACATGGGCCAGCGTTTGGCCGATCTGGCCAGCCGCGTCCGGCCCACGCTGACCGTCGTGGATGCGGTGCGCATCCTTAAAGCGCACGGCCCGACCGGGGGCAGCCTGGACGACGTACAGCAGTTGGATACGCTGATCGCCAGCCCCGACATCGTCGCCGCGGACAGCTACGCCGCCGGATTGTTCGGCATGCAACCGAGCCAACTCAATTACATCACCGCCGGTGTGGCGATGGGCCTGGGCCGCAGTGATCTCGAAAATCTAGACATCGTGGAGCTGCCCGGTGCGGCGTGAGAACGGGTCGAGGCGGCTATTTTCCGCTTTCACGCTGTTGTGCGTGCTGATCGTCGGCGCTTGCGGCGTTCTGCCGCCTGCGAATCCGACGCTGCGCTCGACGTCGACGTTGAAAGTGAGCGTCATCACGACCGAATCGAGTCCTCCCCCAACGGTGACGGTCACCCCGGTCCACACACCGACTTCCGAGCAGACGCCCACGCCGCCGCTGATTACGGAAGAAAATATCGAATCGCTTGCCCCGCTTCGGACGTTGACGGGTCACGAGGCGGAAGTGACGGGCGTGGCACTCACGGCGGACGGCGCACTCCTGGTTTCTTCTTCGCGGGACGGCACGCTGCGCGTCTGGCGTGCGGCGGATGGAACGCTGCTGTGGGTATTGTCCGGCCACACGGATGCCGTGCGCAGCGTGGATATTTCGCCGGACGGAACGACGATCGTCTCCGGTTCCGACGACCGTAGCGTGCGCATGTGGCGCGTTGCGGACGGAACGCTCATCCGCAGCATCCACAGTGAGCTGCTCGGCCGGGTGCTGAATGTCGTTTTCTCACCGGATGGATACCTTTTCGCCGCGGGCGGCCACCGCTGCATCGTCGAGTTGCGTGCGACTCGGTCCGGAATCCTGCGCCGGACTCTGGCGCAGCCATCCTGCAGTGTGACGGGAGAAGGACAGGTCGATTACTGGGGATTGGCGTTCAGCGCGGACGGCTCGCAGATCGTCACCGGCGAAGGCCGGCCGTGCTGCGGCGGTTCGCTCCAGCGTTGGGTGGTGGACTCGATCGAAGCACCGGAGTTGATCCGTGGATACGATTTGAGCGTCCGGGACGTGGCGATTTCTCCCGACGGGGAGACGTTGGCCGTTGCACTTGTGGGCAGCAGTTCGTTCTGGCTGCTCGATTTACAGGGAAACGAACCACAGCGCACCCTGGATGGGCACCGCTTGCGCGTGAACGATCTCGAATTCTCGCCGGACGGTGCGCTCGTCGCTTCGGCCTCGCGGGACGGCAGAATCGGGCTCTGGGACGTCGCAAACGGAACGGTGCTGCGCTATCTCGAACCGGAGGGCGGGATTGCGACCAGCCTGGACTTCTCGGCAGATGGGAGGCTGCTGGCAGCCGGTCTGGAGGACGGAAGCGTGGTCTTGTGGGGGATTCCCTAGCGCGGCGATATGGTTCGTGATGCGATGCCGATCGTTACGCCGTACGTGCGTATTGCAGTTTCATTCCGGCCCCGTTATAATGCTCACATGAGGGCGGTTAGCTCAGTTGGTTAGAGCGCATGCTTGACATGCATGAGGTCGTAGGTTCAAATCCTATACCGCCCACTGGCCGTCGAACTGCGACGGCATTTTTTATTCTCAGCGCGATCTGTTGACAACGCCCTTGCGTCCGATATAATTTATCCACCAGGTTAATATGCAAGGCGATGACCGGGACGAGTAGCCGGAATTGACCCGACAGAGAAAGGGGAGCATGGACTGAGAATCCCCTGCGGCGTCCGACCGGTGAAAACCCCCCGTGAGCCTGACCCGGAAAACCTTGAAGATTGATGTGGGGTGAGTATGGGGAACGGTTCAGCCCCGTTAGCGGCTGTCCGAGATGGTCGTCAGCAGCGGCCAATCTGGGTGGAACCGTGTGAGTGAAGACTCTCGCCCCAGAAGCGAGGGTTTTTTATTTAAGCATTGGAGGTGTCGTATGGCTGCAGGAAAGAAAGCGGAATACGAAAAGTCAAAATTGTATCGTGTACGCCATTCCGCTGCACACGTGATGGCGCAGGCGGTGACGGAGATGTTTCCGGCTGGAGAGGCCAAGGTCGCCATCGGTCCGCCGATCGAAGATGGTTTCTACTACGATTTCGATCTGCCACGGGCGTTGACCCCGGAGGATCTGGAGAAAATCGAAAAGCGCATGCGCGAGATCATCCGGAGTGACTATGCATTTGAACGCCGCGTGCTCTCGGCGGATGAGGCGCGGAAAATCTTCAAGGACCAGGATTACAAACTCGAATTGATCGACGGTTTGGAAAAAGGCGGTTTGGACGAATACGGAGAGCCGATCGAGGAAAAACCGGAAATCTCCATCTATACCCAAGACAGTTTCGTCGATCTTTGTCGGGGACCACACGTCGAGCGAACGAGTGAGATCAATCCGGACGCGATCAAGCTGCTCAACGTCGCCGGCGCCTACTGGCACGGTGATGAAAACCTGCCCATGCTGCAGCGCATTTACGGCACGGCCTGGATGACAGCCGACGAACTGGAGCAGTATCTTTGGCGGTTGGAAGAAGCGCGCAAACGCGATCATCGCAAACTCGGGCGCGAGCTCGATCTGTACAGCATCAACGAACAGGTCGGAGCGGGCTTGATTCTCTGGCATCCCAAGGGCGGCATGGTGCGCAAGATTGCAGAGGATTATCTGCGTGACGAACATGAACGCGGCGGTTACGAATTCGTCTACTCACCGCACATCGGCAAGGCCATTCTATGGGAGACGAGCGGACACCTGGATTGGTATGCAGAAAACATGTACGCGCCGCTGGAGATCGACGGCCAGCAGTATTATCTGAAACCGATGAACTGTCCCTTCCACGTGCATATCTTCAAAAGCCGCACACGCTCGTACCGCGATCTGCCGCTGCGCTACGCCGAGTGGGGCACGGTTTACCGCTACGAACGCAGCGGCGTGCTGCACGGCTTGATGCGCGTGCGTGGCTTTACGCAGGACGATGCGCACCTTTTCTGTCGTCCGGATCAGATGCCCGAAGAGATCGACCGGGTGCTGCAGTTCAGCCTGGACGTGCTGCGCGCCTTCGGCTTCGAGGATTTCCAGGCCTATCTCTCCACGCGCAACCCGGATAAAGCCGCGGGATCCCCCGAGCAGTGGGAAGCGCCCACGGAAGCGCTGCGCCAGGCGCTCGAGCGGGCGAAAGTCCCCTATCAAGTCGATGAAGGCGAAGCCACGTTTTATGGTCCGAAGATCGACCTGAAGTTGTGCGACAGCCTGGGACGTGAGTGGCAGCTTACGACGATTCAATTCGACTTCACGCTTCCCGAACGTTTCGACTTGGCCTACGTAGGCGAGGATGGTGAGGAGCACCGACCCTACATGATCCATCGCGCGTTGGTGGGATCGATGGAGCGCTTCATGGGCGTCTTGATCGAGCATTACGCCGGGGCTTTGCCGGTGTGGTTGTCGCCGGTGCAGGCGATCTTGATTCCCATCGCCGATCGGCACATCGGCTACGCCGATGAGGTCGCCGAGGAACTTCGCAGCGCTGGCTATCGTGTGGAAGTCGATTCGCGCAGCGAGCGCATGAACGCCAAGATTCGCGACGCCCAACTGCAGAAGATTCCCTACATGCTCGTCGTAGGCGATCGCGAAGCGGAGGCGCATGAAGTCGCCGTGCGGCTGCGCAGCGAGGAGGATCTGGGCGCCATGTCCATCGAGGACTTGATGAGCAGTATCCAGGATGATATTCAAGCCGGGGTCTGATCTCGGATACAAAGCCCGGTCTTGAAGATGAAAAGCAATGCGGGGACGTCGCTGCACGTCCCCGCTTGGGTTCTTCGAAGCTGGAACACTCTCTGCCAGCTTTATAGATGGGCCGTTGTTTGCGGCTGTCCGCTGGCGCACACGTCCAGGAACGTGAAACCATCTTCCAGCCTTTTGGAGCCGCGGACGGGTTGCGGATATAATATGGATCAGCTTTGGGAATTGTAGAATGAGGTCGAACAGATGCTGAAACGTTTTCTTGGCTTGAGTATTGGCTTGCTGCTGGTTTTTGTAGCCTTCTCCTTGGCGGTTGCGGAGGAGAGTCCGGCGATCGCAATCGACAACGGATCCGCGGTTTGCACCAATCGGCTGCAGCTGCGCCATCCCCAGCGGTGTGACAACGGTGCGCGCAGCTCGCTGACCACGCTGGCCATCGAGGGCCTGTACCCGGAGCATCCATTGCCGGTGGGATCGGTCGACCTTTCCCTGGGCGACGTGAATTTCAGCTATCTGCGTTCGGGACGTAAAAATGGCACGCCGCTGTACAACAGCCTCGATTCGGCGATTAAAGGACACGACCCTTATCGCACCATCGAGCCGGGTTTTGTCTATTTCTCATATATCGATCGCATCGAACAGAACGGCAAGGTGGCGTACATGATTACCCCGGGTGTATATATTCGCGGCGATGGGGTAAGCCGGGTGTCGATCCCCAATTTCCGCGGCGTGACCCTGGCACAGACCCCGGCCCAGTCTTTTGGCTGGGTGTTGAGCAACGTCGAAACCCGCGTGAGCCCGGGCTCCGATCAAGCCAAGACGGGACGCTGGAAATATCGCTACGACATGGTCTGGGTCCACGACGTCGAAAGCGTGGGCGGATTGGATTGGTACAAGGTCGGCCCGGAAGACTGGATCGAACAGCGCTTGCTCGGCATCGTTTTTCCCGATCCCAGCCAACCGGAGGGTGTCCCGGATGATCGTTGGATTTCGATCAACCTTTATGAACAGACCCTGGCGGTTTATGAATCCGGTGAGATGGTTTTCGCCACGCTGGTTTCCAGCGGATTGAACGGTTGGTGGACGCGTCCCGGAGATTTCCAGGTTTATAAGAAGCTGGAGAGCGACTTCATGGGCGGCGCTTTTGAGGCCGACCGTTCCGATTACTACTATCTCGAGGACGTGCCGTGGATTTTGTATTTCGACGAATCGCGTGCGCTGCACGGCGCATACTGGCACAACGGTTTCGGCTACCCACGTTCGCACGGATGCGTAAATCTATCCTTGCCGGACGCGAATTGGTTGTACAATTGGGCGGAAGTGGGCACCTGGGTACACGTGTTCGATCCATCCGGTGAAACACCGACCGATGAGGAATATTACGGAGCAGGAGGCGTATAAGTCGCACCGAAAACTTAAATGTAAAATATTAAAGAATGACTGATTTAAGGTCGAAAGTTCGAATCTGGTACCAAAGTACTCTGCTGCGGATATATTTGAATCTCTAAAATGTAGGCAAATTGGTCCGTATTTATCCTAGACAGAGGGGGTCGGCGCTATCATGTATGCAGACAATGAACTTCTCTATCCACCTTACGTCACTCCGCGTTTACGTAGTGCGCGGGGTGAACCATGGCGAGATTTGGTCGATCGGATTTCCCGTCTGCCGCAGGACGATCCTGAAAATCTCGCTTTTCAATTAATGATGATCCGTTTGAACGGCTGTCTCAAGTGCGAGACGGACTCCTACCGGGCGATGCGCGGTTGTCTGGCCTGCACGCATCAGACCCTGCGCCGTCACAAGCCACCTGATGAGGATTTGATCGATTGCTACAATACAGCTTTGGAGGACATGATCGCCCATCTGGAGGTGGAATCCGGCAAGCGCGTAGCCCCGGCCGCGAAAGCCGCGTAATCCGGATCGTCATACATACTTCACAAAAGGCGCCTGCAGGCGCTTTTTGTGTTTGGGAAGCGGGTACCCGCATGCCTGCCGCTCACTCGTGATACGTCCCTCGTCCACCAAAGGAGAGCGCATTACATTTCAGAAAGCACGTTCACGCCACTTTTCTGCCGGCAGATATATTCATGGTTCGGGACAGGAGGAACAATTTGAATGGATGATATCGCGATCGCTGAAGCAAAATCCGTACGTTATTTATTCAAGGGGCAAGGGATCCACTTCGCTGCCGGCGCCGCATTAACCATCCTGGCGTGGGCGCTGGCCAGACCTGTTTTGGGTGACGGCGCCTGGCTGGGGGTAGCGGACGTCACCTGGTTCTGGATGGCCATCGGATTGACCGTGCTGCATCAGGCGCTGGTTTGGCTGGTTTTCAGAGGGCAGTTGGGATGGGCGGTACTTTCACGCTGGTTCGGCCGGAAGGATTTGTTCGTCTGGGGGTTGGTGTTTCTGCCGCTGCTGGCAGCACGCCCAATTCTACTGCTCGGATTGGCGATGTCGGATCGGGGCTCTCTCGGTCTCGATTCGACCGTGGGCTGGATCCTGGGTCTTATCCTGTTGGCGCCTACGTTATACACCTTCTGGTCTGTGGAACGGTATTTTGGGGTTGCGAGGGCTCTCGGCGGGGATCATTTTCGATTGAGCTACCGCGCCATGCCGTTTGTGCGCCAGGGTGCATTTCGCTGGAGTAGCAACGCCATGTACACCTTCGCATTTCTGGGCTTGTGGTCGATTGCACTCATGGCGAATTCCACGGCCGCACTGGTCGTGGCGGTTTTCGAGCACGCCTTCGTCTGGGCGCATTATTATGGGACCGAGAAAGCGGATATGGAATTGATCTACGGCAGTCGATCGAGTGGCTGAGGATAAGATGTATAGCTTGTGGATTAACCGTTGGTGTCAGCCGGAGGTGGTCTGTGTATTTGGCTGGGCGATGATTTCCCAGCTGTTGTCGCGAGCATGCGCGGCCAGCTCCGCATCCGGGTAAACCGCTACCGGTCGTCCGACGTGCTCCAAGACAGCCAGGTCGGTGATGCTGTCGGCATAGGCGTAACTCTGCGCCCAATCGATGTTCGTGTCCGCCGCAATATGGCGTTCAAGCCAGGTGACCTTGTGCCGTCCCTGGCAGGCAGGACGCTCGCTGCTGCCGGTGTATTTCCCATCCTTGACCTTCAAGCGTGTCCCCACCACCTCGGTGATCCCCCACAGTTTTCCGATTTCCGCCAGGAGCGGGACGAAGGTTCCCGAAAGGAGAATCACCCGGTGTCCGGCGCGCTGATGCTTGTGCAGCCGCGCGATCACGTCTTCTCGGACGCGAGGCAGCACGTACTCCTCGGCGATCCAGTGAAAAGCCTCTGCGGCACGCTCGACCTTCAGGCCGCGCATCGTCCAGCTCAGGTTTCTGGCCCAGATACCGCGTGCCTCCGTTTCGGAAAGCAGTCCTACCTTCACCAGACTCCACATCGGCCAATGAACGGACATGAAGGCATAGAGTGGAATGCGCTGCATCCGATGGGCTCGATGATGTTCGGCAATGGCATATGTCAGGTGTCCGGTGTACAGCGTGCCATCGAGGTCGAAAATAGCGGCGATCATCCTGTTTTTATTCCTCCCTGAAAGTAGCGCGTACATTATAGCATCGGACACATCGTCGTCCACGCAGATCGCACTCGATTCTGCAGCTCGGTCCGAGGGAATTGGGAAGGCGCGGAGTGGGTTGCCCATCGTGCGGACATTTGCTACATTGGGGCGCGTTGTTCGTTTATACTAGGCGAACGGACCTGTTGGAGGAACTCATGCGTACGAGAATGGTGATCGCCGCTCTGCTTTGCACTCTCGGGGCGTTTATTGCAGCGTGCATGCCGGAAGCCGAATGGGTCATTCCTGAAGATTTTAAGACTTACACCGATCCTGAGGGGTTGTACAGCATCTCCTACCCATCGGATTGGCGGATGAATCTGCAGCTCATCCGTCAGGTGGAACAGGATATGAAGGATTACATCAAGGAGATCAACGAAGGGATTCCCGTTGAGAGGGCAACCCTTTTATTCCTCGCGGGAATCCCGCACAGTTCCGGATACCATCCGAATGTAAACATCGTCATCGAACCACGCCCATCCGGCATATACGGCTTGCGGGGTATGGTCAATGGGGAAATCGCCGGCATGGAGGCCGTCGCCGAAAGTTTTCAGGAGATCTCGCGGCAAAAGGTCAAGGCGGGCGGCAGAGATGCGTACATCATCGAATACGTTGCAACGCTGGCTAATGTGGGCGGTGTCCACGGCGTCATGCTGCTGACCATGACGGGAGAGACGGTGTGGTCGGTAACCTGTTCTAGCCTGGAAGGCCTCGACGATTTCGATGCGCATGCGGAGGAGTTCAAATCCATCGTCAGAAGTCTGCGAGTCCACGATGAATGAAAATCAGACCCGGTGACCGCTCGATCTTCACCGGGGTTGGACAGTGTTCGAAGTGGGATAACATCTCTCTCGAAATGTAAAAGAATATGCAAGAAGAAAAATATACAGCAATATAAATTGTATTTCCTTGAAACTTGAGTAGCAGGTTGTTTGTTCGCTTTATTCTAAGGGGGGTATCTTCTGTGAGGAGGGAAGTGGGTCATGCAGCGAACGTATCGCAATCCAATCATTCCAGGTTTCTACCCCGATCCTTCGATCTGCCGGGTCGGTGAGGATTACTACCTGGTCACGTCGACCTTCGAGTACTTTCCAGGCTTGCCCATCTTTCACAGCCGCGATCTCGTGCACTGGCGGCAGATCGGGCACGTGCTGGACCGTCCCTCGCAGTTACCGCTGGACGGCATCGAACCCTCCGCCGGTTTGTACGCGCCCACGATTCGATATCGTCAGGGAACGTATTACGTGATCAATACCCTCGTGCGCGGCTTGAAAGAATCGGGGAACTTCATCGTCACGTCGACCGATCCCGCCGGACCGTGGTCCGAACCCTGTTGGCTGGCGGACGCGCCGGGTATCGATCCTTCCCTGTTTTTCGACGACGACGGCCGGGCGTGGTATACCGGAAACCGCGTACCGCCGGACGGCGAACGATACCCGGGTCACCGGGAGATATGGCTGCAGGAGTTGGATTTGCAGAAGATGCAGCTCGTAGGCGAGAAGCACTCACTCTGGGATGGAGCCGTCAAGGGCGCAGTGCATGCCGAAGCGTCTCATCTATACAAGATCGAGGGCAGGTATTACCTCATGGTGGCGGAAGCCGGAACCGGCCACAACCACGCCGTGACGATTGCCCGCAGTGACCAGATCGGCGGACCTTACGAGGTCAATCCCCGCAATCCAATCCTCACCCACCGAAATCTGGGGCTGGATTATCCCATCGTTGGCACCGGGCATGCCGATCTGGTCCAAACACAAGACGGGGAATGGTGGATGGTATTGCTGGCCATGCGTCCGTATGGCGGGTATTTCTACAACCTGGGCCGCGAAACTTTTCTGGTTCCTGTAGTCTGGGAGGAAGGTTGGCCGATCGTCAGCCCTGGGATCGGAAGGGTCGAGTTCGAACATGCGGCGCCAAACTTGGCGGACCATCCGTGGCCTTCTCAACCGGCCTGCGATCATTTCGAGGCAGAGTCGCTGGGGCCGGGCTGGAATTTTTTACGCACGCCGCGCGATGATTTCTGGAGTCTGCGAGAGCGCCCGGGATACCTGCGGCTGCATTTGCGGCCGCAGCGGCTTTCGGAGCTCGCAAATCCCAGCTTCGTCGGCCGGCGGCAGCGGCACATCGGCTTCGCCGTGCGTGCGTGTATGGAATTTTCACCCCAGAATCCAAATGAGTGCGCCGGCGTCGTTCTGCTGCAGAACAACGAGTTCCACTTTCGTTTCGTCGTTTCGCAAATAGGGAAGGAGGGAAATCTGGTCCGGCTGGTCCAGCGCCGCGGGGGAGAGGAAACCGTTCTGGTAGAAGAATCGCTTGCGGATGAGCGATTCTATTTCAAGGTTACCGCCCAGGGCCAGGATTACAGTTTCTACGTCTCTACCCGGCTTGACTCCTGGCAACCCCTGGCAACGAACGTGGATGGGCGCCTGCTCAGCACGCCCGTCGCCGGCGGTTTCGTCGGCGCCTACATTGGAATGTACGCCAGCAGCAACGGTGCGACCAGTGAGAACGTGGCCGACTTCGATTGGTTCGAGTACGTCGGGGAAGAGCAGACCGTCTGAAATGTGGGATAAATTCCGCCTCTCGAACAAACAGGCCCGCCGTTTCATGCTTGCCCATCATGGATTGGGAGCTGGATTTTCGTGGCGGGGGAAACCGGGGATTCTCGAATACATCCGCCGCGTGGGATGCGTTCAATACGACCCGTTGAACATCGTTGGCAACAATCCCGAGCTGGTACTGCAGGCACGCGTGGCGGACTTCAAACCCGGGATGCTGCAGGAATTGCTTTACGAGCAGCGAAAGCTGCTCGATGGCTGGGACAAAAACATGTCCATTTATCCCGTGGAAGATTGGCCGTATTTTCAGCGGCAGCGGGATCACGCCGTTCGTCGCTACGGCGGTGACGACCGGCCGGCCACACAAATCATGCCGCAGGTGCGGGCGGAGATCGAAACCCGTGGACCGTTGTCGTCGATCGATCTGGATTTCGATCGAAGCGTGGATTGGGCCTGGGCGCCGACGCGCATCGCCCGGGCGGCACTGGAAAGCATGTATTCCTGGGGCGAACTGATGATTCATCATCGCGTTCATACCCGCAAGGTGTACGACTTCGCCGGCCGTCATCTTCCGGGCAAGCTTCTGGCGGCTGCGGATCCCAACCAGAGCGCGGAAGAATATCACGATTGGTACGTCTATCGCCGCATCGGCGCCGTAGGTTTGATCTGGAACCGGGCGGGCAACGCCTGGCTGGGGATGCTGGGGATGAAAAGCCCTCAGCGGCAGGCGGCGTTCGAACGATTGCTGGCGTCGGGCAGACTCATCGAAGTGGAAGTCGAGGGGGTCGGTGCGCCGCTGTACATCCGGCACGAGGAGCGTGAGCTGCTCGAAACCGTAATGGCTTCTCGCTCCCGGCGCAGGCGGGCAGCGATACTTGCGCCGCTGGACAATCTGCTCTGGGACCGCCGCCTCATCGAGGCGCTATTCGATTTCTCCTACGTATGGGAGGTTTATAAGCCTGTCTCCGAACGTGAGTATGGTTATTACGTTCTTCCCGTGCTGTACGGAGATCGTTTCGTCGCCCGATTCGAGCCGGGGCGGGACAAGGACAACGGAACGCTGCTGATCAAGAATTGGTGGTGGGAGGCGGATGCGTCACTCTCAAAGACGATGCGACTCGAACTGACGCGCTGCTTCCGGCGATTCCTTCGATTTCTGGGAACAGATCGTTTGCAAGTCGAGCGGCGGGTCGCCGGCCGGACCGATTTGAATTGGCTGGAGGCGCTCTCAAAGACAAACGCTGGGGGGTAAGCGTTCATCCAATCTCCCCCGCCAGCATGCGGAAAAGGGGAAATTCTTGCTCGAAGGCAAGCGATCGATTCGCAGGAATCGCGCGACCGCCGAGATGATGCGATAGAATTCATAACAGTTGACCAGGTGGAGGGTTTCTTAATGTCTGACTATGATGTGATCGTGATCGGTGCCGGACCGGGCGGCTATGTTTGCGCCATTCGAGCCGCACAGTTGGGGAAGAAAACGGCGATCGTTGAAAAAGAATTCCTCGGCGGCGTTTGCTTGAACATCGGCTGCATCCCCTCGAAATCCTTACTGCGCAACGCCGAAGTCGCCCACATCCTGCGCGAGCGTGGCAAAGATTTCGGTTTCCAGATCGACGGCCTCAAACTCGATTACGCCGCTGCCGTGAAACGCAGCCGCAAAGTATCGAATCGCCTGACGAAGGGCGTCGGTTTTCTGATGAAGAAGAACGCCATCGAGGTCCACATGGGCGCGGCGAAATTCGAGACGCCGGACTCGTTGGTCGTCACCGCTTTGGACGGTTCGACGCAGACGCTGAAGGCCAAGGACATCGTCATCGCCACCGGCGCCTCGGCGATGACCATTCCGGGCGTCGACATCGACGGCAAACAAATCCTCACCTATCGTGAAGCGATCTTGCAGGACGAACTTCCCAAAAGCGTGATCATCGTCGGCGGCGGCGCCATCGGGCTCGAATTCGCAACGGTTTGGAACTCGTACGGTGTAGACGTGACGCTGGTCGAGATGCTGCCCACGATTGCCCCGCTCGAGGACGAGGAAGTCAGCGCAGAGTTGAAAAAGGCGCTGACGAAACGCGGCGTCAAGGTGCTGGCGGGAACGAAAGTGGAAAGCATCGAACGCTTGAAAACCAAGGTCAAGGTCGAAGTATCGGGGTCCGGCGGCAGAGAGACCCTCGATGCTGCACAGGTGTTGATGGCGATCGGATTCAGTCCGAACAGCGCCGGCCTCGGACTCGAGGACATCGGTGTTGCGTTGGAAAAGAGCGGCGCCGTAGCGATCGACGTGCGCATGGCGACCAGCGTTGCCGGCGTGTGGGCGATCGGTGATGTGACCGGCAAGCTCATGCTGGCGCACGTCGCCTCCGCGATGGGCATCGTTTGCGCCGAGAACATTGCGAGTGCGGAGACCATCACGTTGGACTACGAGATGATGCCGCGCGCGACCTATTGCCAGCCCCAGGTTGCTTCCTTCGGCCTGACGGAGAAGCAGGCTCTCGAACGGGGACATGAAATCCGAATCGGCCGCTTCCCTTTCCAGGCCAACGGCAAAGCGCTCGGGCTGGATGATTACGTTGGATGGGTCAAATTGATCGTCGACGCTCAATACGGGGAAATTCTCGGGGCGCACCTGATCGGGCCGGAAGTGACCGAACTGCTGCCCGAATTGACCCTGGCGCAGATGACGGAACTCACTTCACGGGAGATTGCCAGGAACGTGCATGCGCATCCGACGCTGAGCGAAGCGCTGATGGAAGCCGCGCACGCCGCCGAGGGGCATGCCATTCACATCTGATGCTCGTTGGTGATGTACCCGGCAGCTTATAAACCGCCGGATCATGTCCGCTCCAAAACCCAAAAATGTGACAGGCCAAAGAACTTGAACGGCGTTCGTTCGAGGAAATGCAGCATCGCACGCAGGGCGCGGCCGAAGCTGGGCCAGCGGGCGATGATGTTGTCGTAGGCGCCGAAGATGACGCTGGCGTGGATGATTTTCATCGGAAGACCGTGAACGAGGCGTTTCACGTCCCCGCGGGAGTACACGCGCACGTGAGGTGCGAGGCGATCGCGTAATCTGCGCGGCAGGTAATTGACGAAGGGTATGTTGCCGAACCGGTAGCGCCCGCGCCAGTAGACGCCGTGGGTTTCGAACGGATAACCGCGGTTGGGCACGAAGAGGAACAACCTTCCGCCCGGCTTGTCCGCCGAGGGATCGGGAACGCGCAGGGCACGAACGATTTCTTCGAGTGCAGCGCGATCGTGGGCCACATGTTCGAGCACTTCATGGGAAAGCACGAGATCGAAGCTGCTCGCGGGGAACGGCAGCCGTTCTGCGGCAGCGCCTGTGACTCGAAGCCCTCGTTCTCTGGCTTTTCTTGCCCTGGGAATTTCGTATTCGACGCCGACGGCGAAATTCGCGTTCTGGGCCAGGCGTTCGAGGTAGATACCGACGCCGCAACCGTCGTCCAGGACATCGCCGCGGGCGCGGTCTTCGGCGTGGTCGAGGATCATGCGCAGGCGCCTGGCCTGGCCGGCGCGCCAAACGTAGGACGGCTCCCCTCGCAGCGCAGCCCGTTGGAGATCGACGTGTGTCTTCATTGTGATTTACCATCGGCGGATGATGATATTACACCGCGTGAATCGAGATACGCGAAGGCCAAACCAAGCGAGGCAACCGACGCGAGCTGTCGGAACTGGCCTTCCGTCAAGCGCCGCCGGACTTCGGGCAGCGGAAGCCACAACACCTGCTGTTCTTCCAGGTCTCCGGAATCCGGTGCCTGGATCTGCTCACAACCGGTCGCCAGGAAGACGTGCGCCGGGCCTCCACCGAAATTGCCGCCGAGCACGTAGCTTCCCAACGCCTGCCAGGTGTGAGCGCTGCAGCCCAGTTCCTCGAGGAGTTCACGCTGCGCCGCCTGCTGCGCTGCCTCATCGTCTTCGACGATTCCGGCCGGAGGTTGGATGTCGATCGCATCCACGCCGCGTTTGTAGGAGCGTATCAGCCCGACCCGGTATTTCCGATCGAGGGGCACGATGGTCACGTAGCTCGGGGATTCGAGACGCAGGTAGCCCTCGACGATCCGTCCGTCGGGCAATTCGACATCGTCCGCGTACACCCGCATCCAGGGAGGGCGGTCGAGCAGCAGAGTCCGTTTCAGGGTGCGCCAGGGTTTCAGTTCGGGCATTTCATGCGCCTCGCTGTGCGTTAGAATCTCGCCTCGGTAATCGGGGTTTCGACCCGGTTGATCATTATAAACCGCTTGCTCCCGTCGACAATGAATGGCCTGCGTGGATCGTCATCCGCTAGAGGCGTCCTGCCAGGGCGTAGTAGAGCGTGGCGGCGATCTCTCGCATCGCCATCCAGCTGGCGTGGAGCGCGTCGGCGCTGGGCAAGAAGGCGACGTCGTTATCCAGGAAACCGGCGCCATGTTGGGCAGAGATCGCCGGGATCGGCTGAAGGCCTTGTGCTTCAAAAGCAGCCATGGCTCGCCGCATGTGGGTCGGTGAAGTCACCAGAATGAATCGTCCGACCCCGCGCTGTACGAGTATTTCTTTGAGATTGAGTGCCTGTTCGTAGGTGTCGCCCGATGCGGATTCGAGCAGGATCCGCGATGGGGGTACGCCGAAATCCATCAAGGCATCCTGCAGCGGTTCACTCTCCGGCGTCAATACTCCAGCGCGTGCGTTCGTCCCTCCGGAAACGATGACCCACGGCTCGTCCATCTGGAAATACAGACGCGCGCCCTCCATGGCCCGCAGGATCCCCGCTTCGCTGAGGACGTTTCGTTGGAATTCGCCCACTCGAAAGGTATTGCTTCCGCCTCCGAGGATGACGACGGTATCCACACTTTCCGGGATCTCCTCTTCGTTCAAAGGCTCGTATCCGTGCTCGAGCAAAGACTCGATTCCGCGGGCGAAGAGCGGCGTGCTCAGAATCCAGTAACCGAGCAGCAGCAATGTGAGCCAATGCTTTCCGCGTCGATTCCATTTCTCGCCGCGGTACAGCAGAAGGATGCCGACGAGCAGGCCAAACAAGAGAAAGGGCAGCGATCCGGGCAGCAGGTATTCTTTCACGATTTCGACGAGCAGGTCCATGCTGGAAGTTTTTCCTTATCCTTGGATTTTTCTTGCCCAATGAATGGCCACGTTGCCGAAAATGTGGTGAGAAAACTGGACGGCGGCGAAATTCGCAGAGCGGATGCGCCGGGACAAGGCGTGCGTGGGCAGGAAACTCTGCGTGGAACTTTCCAGGTAGCGGTAGGCTTTGCCGTCCCCGCTGAACAGCCGGCCGAGAAAGGGAACGATGCGGCGCATGTAGAGTCCGATCGCCCGGCTGACGATATTTCTGCCAGGCGGTGTCGTTTCCAAACATGCGATGCAACCCCGGGGTTTCAGAATGCGGTTCTGCTCTAACAACGCCCGGTCGATATCGACGACGTTGCGGAGTACGAAGCCGGACACAACCGCATCGAAGGAGTCGCCGGAAAAGGGAAGTCGTTCGGCATCGGCGATGACCCAGCCGGCGGCGTCATGCCGGTCTCGTTCATGCGCGAGACGGATCATCTGGGGGGTGATATCTACGCCGACGATTCTGGCTGTCGGCACGCGGCGTAAAACCTCGAATGCAAGTTCTCCAGTTCCGGTTCCCAGATCGAGAACGCGGCTGTGTCCGCTGAGGGATAGACGATCGACAATCTCTTTCCGCCAACGGTGATCGAAACCCAAGGTCATGATGCGATTCATCAAATCGTAACGCGGTGCCAGGCGTGCGAACATCTGGCGGATGTTTCGTTTCCGCCCTTCTGCGCTTATCGTGACCATGTTCACTTGCCCAGGGGAATTACGGCACGCGGAATGAAAGGCGTATCGTCGTCCGGAGCACCGAGATAAATATGGATTTGCTTGACTTCGAAGGTGAACTTGGGTTCGGGGGGCAGTTCGATCTTCTTGGCCTGCGCAGGTTTATCGAACCTTGCCAGCGTCAAATGCGGATGGAGTCCTTTGCCGTGCTCCCCTTCGTAGGCAGGATAATCCGGAAAGGCTTTCGAGATTTGAGTGAACAGTTCCAAAATCTTTTCGGGTTGGGATGGCTCGAGGAAGATCGTGTTTTCAAATTGGCCATATCGATCCAAAGTCACTTCAAACGGGGAGATCTTCTTGCAGACCTTGACCAAGGTTTTCTCTGCTTCTTCGACCTCGTCCGGTGGAACGAAGGGATAAAGCAGTGTGATATGCGCGGGAACGCGATTGAACGATTCCGCATCGTGCGTTTCGCGAATCGGAAAGGCGAACGATTGGACGGTCCGAGGTGGAACGATGAGTAGCGCGCTTTCAAGTCCCATGAATCAACTCGCGGATTACCTGGAACAGAATCGGTGCTGTCCGATGTTACCATCCGAGCTTCGCAATTCATTCCCGCATTCCGTGCAAGGTGCAAAGCAGGTTTTTCGTTTCGGACTTCACCAATCCAAGGTTTGGATTTGCTCCCCTTCGTACGGAGCTCGCTTGTATTTTAACGCATTCCTGGCTGGATTGTAGGGTCGGGCTATAGGAAGTAAGTTGGATTGCGCACAATTCGCCGTCGTTCTGCCGGCAGAGGAACCAGCGGGTGATCGAACCTCGGGCGGTATAATGCACGCATGCGTTCACGCTTATCGTGGTTTATCTCGGGCGCATTCCTCTCTGCGGTGCTGCTTTGGTGTGTCTACCAATTTACTCCCGTGAAAGATGAGCTGGAGTGGCGCTTGGATGCAGCGGCGGGAATCCTGCGCGGCTGGTTGTATCCTGGGGATACGTTGCCTACCCCTTCCGGGGCGGTGACGGCGGTTGCGACGCCTTGTCCGAGCGCCGCAAGCCCGATATTTACTTCCGAGCCAACGGCCTCCGCTACTCTTGCATCGACTCCCATACCGATACCGGATTCGATTCGACTTGCATCTCCAGAATGGGAAAAACAGGATTGGAATAATTGTGGACCCGCTACCCTGGCGTTGGGATTACGCTACTATGGCTGGGATGGGGACCAATTTTCCATTTCGAACGTAGTCAAGCCCGATCGCGGCGACCGCAACGTAAATATCGATGAGTTGGCGTACTACGTTCGAACGCGGGCGGGTTGGATGGCAGCGGAGTATCGCGTCGCGGGCACGTTGGAGATCTTGAAACGTTTCATCGCCGCAGGCTATCCCATGATCGTCGAAAAGGGGTACGTGATCGTTAGTGACGGTCCGGATGCAGGATGGGCGGGACACTACCTGCTGCTGACGGGGTACGATGACCCCCGCCAGGTCTTCATCACCCAGGACGCTTTCGAAGGGCCGGATCGAGAGGTGAGTTACGCGGTCCTGGATGATGGCTGGAAGGCGTTTAACCGTGTGTACATGATCCTGTATCCGGTCGAGCAGCGTTCGACCATCGTGGAATTGCTCGGGGATGACCTGGATGAAGCCACAAACCGGGA
>DAOUEE010000219.1:0-4094 GCA_034430695.1 Anaerolineales bacterium
CCCATCTTCGAAGGTGTACCGGCTCATCAGGACTTTCGTCACGGTCTGGATGTCGTTCTTATCGAAGAGCCAAATTTCGAACGCAGACACTTTCTTTGGTTCACCCACACCGATCACATCCCCTATACCCACGCCACACTCACCCAAAAAATCTCCCGCTGCGCTTTCGATGCTGAACGAATCGTCGTACAGATCATCCCCCACTGAATATGTCGTACGAAAAGTCGCCAGGGGTTGATCGACAGACATGGGGATTTCTGACTCGTAAGCCTCCGCGGCAGGCTCATATTCATCTTCGTAATCGTACTGGTCGGCCTGAGCGCCGGTATCCATCCTGCGCCGCAGCACGAGCGCAGCAACGAGCAACAAACCCAGCAGCAAAGTTGCCCCACAAACGGGTAAAAGCAACCGAGAGAGAGACGAGCTCGATTCTCCCTCGGGCGTCGCGGGCACTTCCTCATCTTCACCGGTATCTTCGATTTCCGGAGGCGTCTCGACGAGTTCGTTGAAACGCTGTATGTTGCCGGGGGTTACCGTTCCGGGATTGTTCGCAACTTCGGACAAGATGTCCGCTTTATCTGCGCCCAGGGCGTTGTAGCGTTCCACAGCGAGTTCCTCATCTTCGTTCAGCGCATAGGAATCGATCGTCATCCTGAGATAATCCACGCGCAGATCCCGGCGCAGCTGGTAGATCGCTCCGTCAACCCACTCGACCGGATTGAGGATCCACGCATAAAGCACTCCCAGCACGATTCCCACAATTAATGCGAGCACCACGATCACGACGTTTCGATTTATCTTGCCCGATATCTCGTTCATAGCGCCTCTACTTTGTACTCGGGATCAGGAGTCCCATAGAAAGTAATAAATCCTCGGCATTCTAGCCCTATCTTTTAAACGGGGCAATTACCTGGTTGCAGGATTCATACCGATTCGCCTTCTTCGCGCTGTAACTCGGATAAATCAAATTGTTCTTCACATTCCGTGCAGCGTGCTCGTTGTCGATTTTCGACCACCAGCAAACCGCCACAATTGGGACACGGCGCAGCGATCGGCCGTTTCCAGGACGTAAAGTCACACTCCGGATAATTGGCACATCCGTAGAAGGGACGGCCCTTCCGTGTCCGCCGTGCGACGAGTTCACCACCACATTTCGGACACGTCACCCCTATCTTTTCCAGCCACGGCTCGGTATGCCGGCATTCGGGAAAGTTGGAGCATCCAATGAATTTCCCATAACGACCATGCCGCAGGATGAGTGGACTGCCGCATTCCGGACAATTTCGTCCGATTTCTTCCGGTTCGGTCTTAATTTCCGGCATCGCTTCTTCAGCGGCCTCGAGTTGCTTGGCAAAGGGCTCATAGAAATCACGCACCACACCGACCCAATCGCGCTTTCCACCCGCAATTTCATCCAACTTCTCTTCCATACGAGCCGTAAAACCTGGGTCGACAATGTTGGGAAAATAAGCGACGATCAAATCGTTTACGATTTCACCGATTTCGGTGGGTATCAGCCGTCGATTTTCGCGTACGATGTATCCGCGTTGACGGAGCGTGGAGATTATAGGAGCATAGGTCGACGGTCTGCCAATGCCTTCTTCTTCCAGCGCGCGGACCAGTGTGGCATCCGAAAAGCGCGCCGGCGGCTGCGTGAAATGTTGCTCAGGCAGGAGGTCTTTTAGTGCAACTGGGTCGCCTTTCTGTAAATTCGGCAGTTGGGCAAGTTGGGCGATCAACTCTTCAGCCGATTCCTCGCTCTTCTCTGATTGCTCTTCCCCGAACTTGCCTGAAGTGTACACAGCCAAGAAACCGGCGAAACGCAGACTCGAAGCGTTCACGCGGAAAACATACTCGTTATCCGAGGAACGCCCCACAACTTCGATCGTCAACGTATCGTACTTTGCGGGTTTCATCTGCGAAGCCACGAATCTCTGCCAGATCAAGTTGTACAATTTGTATTGGTCCGCCGTCAGGTAGGGCTTGAGCGATTTCGGCGTACGCAGCACGGAGGTCGGGCGGACGGCCTCGTGGGCTTCCTGCGCCAGGCGGCCACGAGTGCGGTAGACGGGCGGCTTGTCGGGTATAAACTCCTCGCCAAATTGATCGGCGATCAATTTTCTCGCTTCCTGCTGCGCCTGTTTGGAAACCTGCGTGGAATCCGTACGCATGTAGGTGATCAAACCCACCCGCTCACCATCACCGAATTCTACGCCTTCGTACAATTGCTGTGCAATGACCATCGTCCGGCGTGCGGTGTAGCCGAACCTTTGAGAAGCTGTTTGCTGCATCGTGGATGTCGTGAACGGCGCAGACGGCCGACGTGTACGCTGACCCCTCCGAACATTTTCAATCTGGTAGGTAGCCCGGCGCAGATCGGAGATGACCGACTGTACCTCCTCGTTGGACCCAATTTCCGGCTTTTCTCCATTGCGTTTCACGAGCCGGGCCATGAAGGCAGGAGGTTTGTCTTCGTTCAGGAATTCTGCATCGATCGTCCAATATTCCTGGGGCACGAATTTCTCTATCTCGCGCTCCCGCTCGACGATCAACCGCAGCGCTACGGACTGCACGCGGCCCGCAGATAGTCGTCCCCGGACTTTTTCCCACAACAATGGGCTGAGATTGTACCCAACCAGACGGTCGAGAATGCGGCGCGCTTGCTGTGCATCTACCAGCTCCATAGCGATGTTCCGCGGTTGCTCAAAAGCTTGTTTGATCGCAGGTTCCGTAATCTCGTTGAAAACGACCCGTTTGGCGATGTCGCGGTCGATGTCGGCTGCTTCCAACAAATGCCACGCGATCGCTTCTCCCTCGCGATCGTGATCCGTTGCCAGGTACACCTCTTTCGTACCCGCAGCAGCCGACTTGAGTTCCTTGACTACCTCCCGCTTCTCGTTGGGCACACGGTATTTCGGTCTGAAATCATGCTCTACATCGACAGACAACTGCGAACGCAGCAAATCCCGCACGTGGCCGATCGAAGCCATGACTTTATAGTCCTTGCCGAGAAAGCGGCTGATCGTGCGCGCCTTTGCGGGCGATTCGACGATCACCAGCTTTCCGCTGCGTTTTTTGTCTTTCTTCTTTTTTCGCCTCGTTTTCAGCGTACCTTCTGGCGGGGTGAGGCCGGCATGCGCAGGCGTTTTTCCCATACGGTAGAGCCCGGTGCCGCACACGGCGCAGACGCCTTTGGTCGCCGGTGTTCCCGTTGCCGTGAAGGTCGGTTCTGCCTGCGTTATTTCTCTTTTCTGCTTACACTTCACACAATATGCTTCCACAAACACTCTCCTATAGATATCGATCCATACCCTTTTCTTCCAGCATACGCACGATTTTTCGCACGCCTTCCGATCGATCTTTCGGGCATACCAGCAGCACGTCGCCCATATCTACGACGATCAATTCATCCGTTCCCAAGGCGACGATCAACCGCTGCGCTTCCGAACTTTCATCCTGGTAGATCAGCGTGTTTTCGGCATCGACCGTCAAACAATTCTCCGCCAGGATCACATTTCCGCGCTCGTCCTGGTCTTTCACTTCGAACATCCTTGCCCAGCCACCGACATCGCACCAACCAAGATCATCTGCCGGAATGACACTCACATTCCTGGCGCCTTCCATGATGCCGAAATCCACCGTCTGGCTTTCCAACTGGCACCAGACTCTTTCCGCCGTTTCCGCTTCGTCTGCCGTGTCCAGAGCTCGTTCGATTTCTTCCAATCCTCGGAAAAGGTCAGGCATCTGTCTTTCGATTTCAGCCAGGATGCTTTCCCCCTTCCAAACGAACATCCCCGAGTTCCAGGAGTATTCTCCGCTGTCCACATATTCTTCAGCCAGACTGATATTCGGCTTTTCTTTAAAAGCCTTCACGCGGAACGCCTCGAAGCCGTTGAACACACCGCGTCGCTCGCCCCGATGGATATAACCGTACCCCGTATCCGGGTATCGAGGCGTGATGCCCAAGGTGACCAGATCGCCCGCCAGTGCCAGCTCTCTTGCGGCTTGAAGCAGCTCCTGGAATTTACCTTCGTCTGCGATGTAGTGATCTGCGGTGAGGATGGCGATCACGCAATCCGGATCAATCTTTCTCA
>DAOUEE010000220.1:0-7615 GCA_034430695.1 Anaerolineales bacterium
ATGCCATCTACGTGATGATCGTTGTCAGTATAGCGAAGAACGCCGTGAAATCAACACCGGCCGCTGATGAGATCGTGAAGGAGAGGGAAGTTGCCGGATCGAAATTATCGACAATATATCTATTGACAAATAGTCATTAGTGGGCTATACTTCCTGCCATGAACAGAATACATACACATACACATAAAAGTGAGCATCGAGGCAATCGAGAACATCGGAGGGGGAGAGATAGGCGCAGACGAAGGCGCGTGCAGCGTTTCCTGAGGACTTGTCTCATGGTGCTGCTGCGCCATGAAGAACGGCATGGGTATGCACTACTTCCCGATTTGGAGGAATTCGGGTTTGCCGAGGGAGCGCTGGATCCCAGTTTGGTCTATCGGGCGTTGCGCGATATGGAAGCGGATGGCTGGCTGCAATCCAATTGGGAGGACGAAAGCCAGGGACCCCGGCGCCGTTCGTACAAATTGACGAATCTCGGCGAGGAGCAGCTGGCGTACTTCATCACCGATCTAAAACGAACGCGCGGTGAAATCGACGCGCTCGTTCAAGTGTACGAAAAATCCGGGGACGAGTCCTGATCGTCAGCAAGATACAACCAAAAAGTGCGCAGGTTCTCGTTCTTCAAACGAAGCCTGCGCACTTTTGATTGCGGTTTACCACCTTGAATTCGAGATTTACTCCTGCAGGATGAGCACGCCGTATCCGCTGGTGGACTGCCAAGAATCGTTCGAGGGGTCGTTCCACTTAGAAATGCTGTCTCTCACCCCGCTGCCCTGATCGTCGTTCACCTGGAAGTCGAACCCGATCACGGTTCCTGGACTGGGCGTGATGGTGCGATAGGGCAGAACGACCTCGACAGCATAGCCGCCGTCGATTATTTTCGTGGCGCTCTCAAATCCCTCTACGCTGCCCGTCGAACCAAACGAGGTCGTATTTTCGAAACTCACGCGGTACTGGCCGTCATCCGGTTCGTAGAAGCCTGTCTTGCGGTTGTTCTCGTCGAGGAAGATCTCGATGCTGTCCTGCAAGTAAACGGTGTTGCTGGCTGCGCTCAGAACGGAATCGGCCACTTCAGCATAGGCGTAAAGTGCGTTTTCGTCCCACAAGAGCCACACTTTCGCCGTCGCACCGGTGAAGACATTTTCTTCGTCTTCGATTCCCTGGATGAACGTGTCCACGATCAAAGGATCGCCGACTTCGTAGGCCTCGTCCTTGACGCCGTCCAGAATCGCCGAGCCTCGATGCACGACCCTGCCCTTCGGCGATTCCACAAAGGTCAGCGTCCCCCAGAACGCCGGCGTCGTTCGCTCGAGTTCGCCCAGGTCGTTCCAGCGGATGAAGGAACCCTCTCCATCCTGGATGATGAGATCGAATCCCATCATGGTGTCGACCGCGCCTTCGACGTATTCGAGCGGCAGACGCACTTCGAACCAATATCCCTGCTCCGTCTCGACGACGGCGGCGTCCTCGTAGTTTTGCCAATCTTCATTCAGGTCGTACCGATAGACGCTGTCGTTTTCGTCCATCGATTCCGTTTTATCGTTGCCCTCATCGAGCAGCAGGGTGATTCGATCGTTCTGCAGCGGCGTCGCGTCGGTGACCTGCAGGAGCAGATAGAGGTAATCCGTGTCCCAGAGCGCCTTTGCTTTCGCCGATACTCCGCTGCTGTCGTCGGCGATGGTGGTGGCGTCCGTGAATTGCCAGCGTTCGTCATCGACGCCGTCGACCACAATCGTGCCTTCGGATGCGTTGGCGTAGTGGATCCTCGGCGTGAGCTTCGTTGGATCGACCATGCCCCAATAGAATGGTTTTGCCTGGAGATTGGCATCGAAGGGCAGCGGCCAATCCTGGCGCTCGACAAAGAAATAATTCAGCCAGGACTGATCGTCCGTCATCCCCCAGAACGTGACGCTGGTGATGCTGTCGCTGTACTTGTCCATGATGTCGAAGAGATCTTTGACCCGGTGGCCCTGTTCGTTGAGCAGTTCCGCGCTTGCTTCGTCGAAGGACTGCTGCCGGTTGTCGTAAACGGTGATGTCCAATTCGGTGATCTGGATTTCGATCCCCAATTGGGAGTAGGCTTCGAGCGCGGCTTCGAAATCACGCAAGGAGGGATTGGTGAGCGAAATATGCATCTGCATGCCGATCCCGTCGATGGGCACGCCTTTGGCCTGAAGATCCCGGACCAGAGCCACGATCTGATCCCGTTTGGATGGATCCGTGGTGCTGACCTCGTTCAAGAACAATTTAGCATCGGGATCGGCGTTTCGTGCATAGCGAAAGGCCAGTTCGACGTATTCCGGTCCGAGTACTTCGTACCATTTGTTGCGGTAGAAACCGTCCGGCTGATTTTGATCGACGGGCTCGTTGACGACGTCCCAGGCATAGATTTGCCCTTGATAGTGCTGCATGATCGTCGTGATGTGCGATTCCATGCGTGCTTTCAGGGTCTCGGGGGAGACTGGATCGTCGCCTTCCACGAAAAACCAATTTCCGATTTGATTGTGCCAGATCAGCGTATGTCCGCGTAAGGCGATGCCGTTTTCCTGGGCGAATTCAGCGATTCGATCGGCGTTCTCGAACGTATAAAAATCCTCGGAGGGATGGATCTCTTCCGGTTTCATGGCGTTCTCGGCCGTGATGCTGTTGAAATGGTATTTCAGCAACTCTACATGCAGCGGGCTATCCAACTGAGCGGGCTCGATCGCCGTTCCGATGAGAAATTTATCCTTGAAGACGTCCTTCAGTGCGGGAATATAGGTTTGAACGGCCGAGGCCGCTGTTTCCGTAGGTGTCGGTTCTGTTTCGATCTCGGAAACCTGTGTTTCGGCTGCGGGCATCTGTGTGTCGACCCTGGGCGCCTCCGTCGATGTGCGGCTTGTCGTGCACGAAACGATCAGCGCGCAAGCGAGCAACAATGTGTAGGCTATCCTTTTCATGTCAATGTCCCTCAGCGGGTAAGGATTGGATTGTGGCATACATTATAGTCCATGGCGTAGAACCGGGCTGAATCTTATGTCGCTGCAGCCGACCTCACGATCCATTTTTCGGGGCGTTGAGATCGAAGAGGATATAGCGGCCATCTTCGGCGGTTATCTCGTAGGTGTCGTACAGTATCGAACGCAGTATCGGCTGTGCATCCAATTCTTTGAATACGGTGACGATGAAGTAATCGTATCCCTGTGTTTTACGCTCAAAGATCGGCAGCCAATCCGGATTGTCGAGAATCGGGACCTCTCCGGTGAGGACGTCCATTTCGATGTCCGATGCGTTGGGCCACGGCGCGACGGCACGCCATCCGTAGTAATTCAGGCGGGTGTTGTAATCGTGCGTGATGCCGATTAACTTGCCCGGCGGCAGCTCTTCAGCAAGCTGTTCCCAGCCTCGAACTTCCAACCTGTAATCCCGGGCTGCGAGAGAATTCCGTTCACGCACGATAGGGTACGCCATGCTGAGCAAGGCGACCCCAAGAAAGAAGGCTTGCCACGATCTGGACAGCGCGGCAATCCTCGACAGCAGTAAATCTCCCAATGGAGCCAGTGAAAAAGCGATGATCGGAACCACGACGAGACTGTAGTACGTGTGGGAGAGGATCAGGGAAGGCACGGACATTCCCAGCAGGAGAAAACCGATCCACATTCCGAGGGAAAGCGCTCTCGATTTTGGAGGGAGCAAGCAGACGCCCATCAGGCTGGGCAAGAGTACAGTGAGGTTGACCAGATCGTGCAGCACCGTCATCCAGCGTACGTAAAAGCCCGGTTGGAGCAGAAGTTGGATGTGCCCGAGCGTCCAACTGCTCAGGTATTCTCCGGGGGAGTACGTTCCGGAAAGTCCGAACAGGTAATACGGTGCGGGGATGAGGAACATAATACCGGCCGCCGCCCATACCTTCGGATCTTTTACGGCTGGTTTGAATCCCCAGTTGAGTAGTACGACCAGGACGGCGGCTGTGGCGAGCGGGTATACGGCGAATACTTTGATGTAGATTGCGATGCCGGCCAGAATTCCGGAGAGGAGCGCCCACTTCCACGTGTTTTCGTCGGCCCAGCGTTGAAATGCGTAAACCGCAAGCAGGATGAACATGATCATCAATGGTTCCGGCAGGAAGGCGCGGCTTCCGCTGAAGCCGAAAGGGACGAACAGGTAAAATGCCAGGCTTACGATTGCGCCGTCATCCGAGGTTGCGCGGCGGGCAATGAGAAAGAGCGCCAATCCACCGATGATCCAGAACAGAATTGCGTACAGCCGGGCGATCCATAAATGCTCACCGCCGACCAGTTTGTAGGTATAGGCGACGATGGTCTCGAAGACCTTTGGCTCGAGCGTTTCGAACTGGCTTCCCAGCGAGATGGCCGCCTGCCGGGTTTCGGGATCGGCGTCTGGAAGCGCGGCGTAGTATATGCCGCGAGCGATCGATGCGGCGCGTAGCTGGCGCCATGGGTGGAAATCGAGGGGTGCATCCGTGATGTCGACGAGGCGCAAACCCAATCCGATCCCGAAGAGGAATAACAACACAGCTCTGTATAAAATTTTCGATTGGGTGAAGAAGCGATGTGTGGGATTATAATTTCTGGTGGTTTCTGTAATGCTCATCGGATGTTTCCTCTTGTACAATGTTGTGGTTCGATTGGTTCCTGATTGCTATCCGCAAATATAACATATGATAAGTAAATCACATGCAGCAGCGTTAAGGGGCATTGATTAATTCGTCAACTTCTCTCGCTAGATTCGATTCAGATGAAAACTCACATCGTGACAACATTCTGTCGGAAGAATACTTGCATTGTATTATGTTATGATAATCGCAAACCAGATTTGGGGACTTTTTCCAGTGTCTGATTTACTCAATCATGAACGATTTCACCGGATCTTCCTAATATTCCTGTGCCTTGCATTTGGAGCCGCCCTGGCCAGTTATGCGCTTATCGGTAGCCACATGCGGTACAGTGGGGATGACTATTGCTTTGGCGCTTTATTGAGAAATCAAGGATTCTGGAAAGCTTCTTGGGGGCCTTACTTTGGGATCACGAGTTTTCCTGGCAACAGATATTCCATGATCCTGCTTTCGATGATCTCCGGTCTGTTTCCACCAAAATTCAATGGTCTCTTACCCGGACTTGCCATTTTGCTCTGGTTGATTGGTTTGAGTATGGCGCTCAGAGAGGTCTTTTATACTCTTGGAACTAGACTTCCTGATCTGTATTTCCTGTCTATCGCTGAGGTCTTAATCTTTCTGACGTTGTATCAAGCTCCTGATTTGTCACAATCTCTTTATTGGCGATCTGGAATGTTTACTTACTTGGCTCCATTGATATTATTCACATGGTTGGTTGTCGTAGTTCTGAGACAGAGTAAAAAACCCAATGCATCTCCAGTGGCTTTAGGTTTCATGAGCTTGTTGGCTGTTTTTTCGGGTGGATTCTCAGAGACTTCCACTGCGCTACAATTGGGTTTCTTCTTAATTTTTCTTGTCGTAGTCCTCGTTCGAAACAGAAGCCATCTAAGTGACCAGCGGCCATTAATTCTTGTATTGTCCATTACTGTGATTGCATCATTTATAGCGCTTGTTTTCCTGTATATATCACCAGCGAATCAAGTGAGACGAATAGACATGGCACTGCCTTCTCCTCCTGATCTATATTCTCTTATCCGAATGTCATTCACTCACTCAATGGATTTTATTGTCGGCACAATCAAAGCACTACGAACGCCTTCGATATATACACTCATAATTGCATTCTTCCTGTCTGTAGCTCTCAATTTACGCTTCCAATTGCCTGGCTTCTCTCGATTTTCGCACTTATTGATTGGTGTGTTATTAATACCGTTGGCAGCATATCTATTGATCGTTTGTTGTATGGCACCCTCAGCATATGTTCAACATGCATATCCTGAGTCAAGAGCGTTAATCCTAGCAAGGGTTGTTATGGTTTGTGCGATCATGTGCCTGGGTTGGATTGCCGCTCAAGTTTTAACGAAAAAATACGGTTTGTCTTTCAAATACAAATCCGTTCTTGTAGTTTGCACACTGTTCGTACTTTCTGCAATGTGTTTATACCCTCTTCGTGCCGCCGATGTTGTGATTAAAGACCTACCTCATTATCAGAAATGGTCCCAGTTTTGGGACGCTCGCGATCGAGAGATTCGAGACGCGAAAGAAAGCGGGGTTCAGGATATCGAGGTAGTCCAAATCGATCACATCATCCCGAGAGTCGGAGAGCTTTCGCCCGATCCCGGATTTTGGTACAACGGATGTGCCGCGGAGTACTACGGCGTTGATTCGATCAGCGCAAGTTTATCCGGATGGGACGATTGAGCGGCTCTGGTTTATTCGATTTCTACAAGGACCAATTCGGGAGTACGTCGATGTCCAGGGCATCGCGTTGGCCGGCGAGGAAACGCCGGTGGCCAACTGCGGCAATCATGGCGGCGTTGTCTGTGCACAAGTTTAGCGGAGGAACGCGAACGGGGAGTTTCGAACTCAATTGAAACGCCTGGCGCAACGGGCGATTGGCTGAAACGCCCCCGGCAACGAGAATCTCCCGCGCCTGGAATTCTTCCGCAGCCGCAAGAGTCTTTCCCACAAGCACATCGACGACGGCGGCCTGGAACGAGGCGGCAAGGTCGGCGATGGGAAGTCCCGGGCGAGGCGCCTCGACTCCGGCTTCGATATCCGGCTGCCGTTTGCGCACCTCGCGCAGCACGGCGGTCTTCAGGCCGCTGAATGAAAAATCCCACGTCCCCTCCAACCAGGCACGCGGAAACTTCAAAGCTTCAGGATCCCCATTTTCGGCGGCTTGCTGTATCGCCGGACCGCCGGGATAAGCCAGACCGAGCAAACGGGCGACTTTGTCGAAAGCCTCCCCGGCGGCGTCGTCGAGCGTACCGCCCAACCGCTGGTAGGTCAAATGGTCGTTCATCAACACGAGTTCGGTGTGCCCACCAGAAACAATCAACCCCAACAGGGGAAAGCTGGGTTCGGGCTCATCCGGCACCAGCCAGGTCGAATAGAGATGGGCTTCCAGGTGGTTGATTCCCAATAATGGAACCTTTGAACCGAATGCCAGCCCCTTGGCCATGTTCATTCCAACGACGAGCGAGCCCGCCAATCCGGGGCCGCGCGTGACGGCGATGGCATCGACGGCTTCCGCGGCAATGTGGGCTTGCGAAAGCGCGCTGGAAACGACCTGGTAGATGACTTCTACGTGGGCGCGTGAGGCCAGTTCCGGGAAAACGCCGCCATATTCGGCGTGAATGTTCACCTGGGAGGCAACGACATTGGAGATGATTCTGCGGCCATCTTCCACCACCGCGGCGGCAGTCTCGTCGCAAGATGTCTCGATGCCAAGTATGCGTGTTTCTTGTTCCACATTCACCTCGAATTTCCCTCAGACGGATCGGAGAGCACCCAAAAGGGTCGACCTAGATGCCCGGCATTTTCAGCACAAGGTCTTTGGGATAGTCGGCCAGGATTTCCATCTTCCCGTCCGGACGTACCCAAATTGTATCTTCGATGCGCACGCCGTAGTTCCGCTCCGGATAGTATAGGCCCGGTTCGATGGTGAACACGGAGCCGGGGCGAAGCCGGTCTTGATTGCTTTCCAGGTGGACGGAG
>DAOUEE010000221.1:0-5494 GCA_034430695.1 Anaerolineales bacterium
TCGCCGTCCACCTCGACGTGGATGTCCATCAGGTATCCCAGACCGCTCTTGCGGATTCGGCACTTCTCGATGGCCGCCACACCTTCGACGCTCGCGGCGAGATCGACAATCTGACGTTCCACCTGTTCCGGAGCCGCAGCGTCCATGACCTCGTTCAGCGCCGGGAGCATCAGGCGAACGCCGTTGAACAAAATCACCCCGCTCGCCAGCAGTGCTGCCCAATCATCCGCAGATTCGAAACCCGCTCCCCCGATCCAGGCGATGGCGATCCCGATGAATGCGGCGAGTGAGGTGAGCGCGTCCGAACGGTGGTGCCAGGCATCATTGCGCAGCGAACTGCTGCCTAACCTTTCGCCAATGACGGTCATCCGGCGGTAGAGCAGCTCTTTGATCACGATGATGATGCCCAATACGACCAGGGTGTAACCGGCAGGCGTATGCTGCGGGGCGTGTATCTCTCGAATACTTTCCACGGCGATGAAAATGGCCGCGCCAATCAGGAACAGCGAAACGGCCATCGCTGCCAGCGATTCGGCTTTCCCGTGACCGTAAGGATGGTCTGCATCGGGCGGTTTGGACGAAAACTGCAGTCCACTCCAGACGATGAGGGAGGAGAAGATATCTGCGGTGGACTCGATTCCATCTGCGATCAATGCGTAGGCGTTTCCCAGCACACCCACGCTGATCTTGATCAACGCCAGAACCAAGTTGATCGCAATTGCGCTGCCTGCGATCGTCAAACCAGATTCGATCGAATTCATCTTCATCCCTCTTCAACGAAATCGCGTTCCATTAAACCACATCACGAAGAAGTTTTCCCGTTGCATTGACCGTCTGGCATGGATCTAAAAGTAGTGTAAGATAGGCAATGAGGGATTGCATTCTATATCAGGATGTAGAGAAAAGAGAACACTGTGCCGATCTCCTATCGCATCGACTCTGAAAGAAATCTCGTGTTGGCCGTGGGCAGCGACGTTCTAACCGACGACGATTTGCTTGACTTTCGGAAAAGGGTGGTGAATGACCCCGCCTTCCATCCCGATATGCGCGAACTCTCCGATTTCCGCGCCGTCAAAAAGCATGTGCATACCACCGAAGGACTCAACCGATTCCTCGAGCAGGAAAATAAGTTTGCCGACCGCCTTGGAGAGTACCGTATTGCCATTGTGACGGATTCCGACTTGCATTTCGGATTTTCCCGCATGTACATCGCCGGCGTCGCCGATACGTTACCCGAAGTGCAAGTCTTTCGCGACATCGATGAGGCGGAAGCGTGGCTGTTCCGCGCCACGAACGAGACATCGTAACCTGCAAGGTGGACGAGCACCAGGCGCCAATCGAGATCGAACGCATACAGCGATACGACCTATCCAGCATAAAGTGAAACCACTGCCAGGCATATTCTGCCAAGATATTCTTTTCAGCAAGCGAAGTATAACCACGGCCGAACTGCGTTCTGCCATCAATAGCGGCGGACGAAGACGGTGCTGTTCGAAACGTGAGTCCGCGTTCTCCCAGAGGTGTCTCTCGTGATTAAGGTCTACCAGGTAACCGAAGGGATGCTGAAAATTTCCGATCACATCGGTCCGCAAAGCTGGATTCACGTCACCAACCCGACGGAATCCGAACTCGCCCTACTCGAAAGAATCATCCAGCCCAAAGAACTCCTCGCGCACGTGCTCGATTTCGATGAACGACCGCGCATCCTGCGGCGCGGGAAAGTCATCGTCATCGTGCTGCATTTTCCCATGCGCCAGGCGCAAGACGCTCGCATTCCCTACATCACCATGCCCGTGAGCATCTACCTGCTGCCGGAGAACATCGTGACTGTCGAACCCTGTGAAATGGGCGTGGCCGGGAGGTTTTCCCAAAGCCCGCCGTTCGGATTCAACCTAAATGATAAAACAAGGTTCGTGTTGAACATCCTCTCCCACGCTGCATCGGAATATCTGGCCAGATTGGACGACATCGACCACGCTACCGAAGAAGTGGAGGAACGCCTGCAGCGCTCGTTGCACAACCAGGGAATTCTCCAGTTGTTGGACTACCAGAAAAGCCTGGTCTATTTCACAACTGCGCTGAATTCCATCGAGGTTCTACTGGAAAAATTACGCAAGACCGACTTTCTCGAATGGTCTTCCGATAACCAGGAGATGTTGGAAGACGTTCTGGTCGAGATTCAGCAGGCCGTGTATCAAGTCGGAATCTCGCAAAATCTCCTCACGCAGATGATGGACGCGATTGCATCCATCGTATCCAATAATCTCAACACGGTGATGAAATTCCTGACCGCCATAACGATCATCATCAGCATTCCCATGCTGATCGCCGGCCTGTACGGCATGAACGTTCCCCTGCCGGGGAGTGCGAGTGCGAGCACGTTGGGCATCATGATCATCCTCTCACTTGTCCTGTCACTCCTGGTGGTCGTAATCTTCCGCAGGCGGGATTGGCTCTAAGACCAGATTCGGCTTTTCTCAGTCTATTCGCGGTCCTGCTGAAGACGAGCGGCTTTCCGGCTCAAGTTTGCGGAATTCCGGAACGGCGGCCGGTGGATCGCAAGGATGAAGCACGAATACGAGGAACTCGAGGACATCGTCATCGTGAGCAGGATCAAAGCCTGGAAGCAGCGTATCGAGCAGCTTAAAACCGAGACGTATGCCGTCTACCTGGCCAGCAAGGACCCCAGGGTGCCCTGGTACGCCAAAGCGCTGGTGGCTTTCGTCGTGGCGCACACATTCAGTCCCATCGACCTGATCCCCGATTTCATACCGGTGTTGGGGATCGTAGATGATCTGGTTATCACGTCCTTGGGCATCGCGCTGGCGCTGAAGATGATTCCCAAACCGGTCATGCTAGAATGCCGCCTTATGGCACAGGAGAAAATGCTCTCCGGCGAGCCCACGAGCAAGTTGGGCGCAGCTATGGTCGTATTCATCTGGCTTCTCCTGGCGAGTCTGCTGATTGTGGCCGGCGTGCGGGTGTTGGATCGACGATGAGTTCTTCCCTGCACGACCATCCGATTTCATGCTGCCGTGTACCTGCCCGCGTCGGATGAACGTCAGTCCCCTGTCCCGCGCTGTACCTCGAACTCGGCGATAATCGTCGTAAGCACTCAAGATTGCGCTTCTCGAAGTGATCTATCGGGAAAGCGAATTTTTTATTGCCCGGAGGTGCCCCATGAACGCTTCGACGACCAACCATGAAAAGCCAGGAGTTCCCTGGAAAGGTCTTATCAGCCTGCTGCTCCTGATTGCACTCATGCCCTGCGTGCTCTTCCTCAGCGCCGGCCGTCTCGACTGGTGGGAAGGTTGGGCTTACACGGCCAGCGCGCTGATCGTGCTCGTTTCCAGCCGGGCTCTCGTGCTGATCAAAAGCCCGGACATGGCCAGAGAGCGCTCGGCAGCCGGCAGCAAAGAAGACGTCAAGCCCTGGGATCGAGTGCTCATGCCGCTGACGGCGCTCGTCGGGCCGTTCGTCTCCTGGATCATCGCCGGCCTGGACGAACGCTTCGGCTGGACTCCCGAACTGCCCGACGGAATCCGGATCGCCGCCCTGCTGGTGATTTTCCTGGGCAGCAACATCGGGACCTGGGCCATGCTGGCCAACCGCTTCTTCTCCTCTCAGGTGCGTATCCAGCGCGATCGCGGCCAGACCGTCGTAAGCACAGGCCCGTATCGTTTCGTGCGCCACCCGGGGTATGCCGGCGGTGTGCTCTCCTGGCTCGCCGCGCCGATTTTTTTCAGTTCCTATTGGTTGGTGATCCCGACCGCGATCGTCATCGCCCTGACCGTCATCCGTACGGCGCTGGAAGATCGTATGCTGCTGGAAGAGCTCCCTGGGTATCGAGATTACGCCCAAAAAGTACGCTTCCGCTTGTTGCCGGGAATTTGGTGAGGAAACGGATGGGGTACCGTCCCACTCCACCATTCGACTCCCAGCACATTGCATGTTTGCGCACAGCGCGCGACGATATTATGATGGGAGGGATTCAAGCCAGTAGTTGTGCGGTAAAGAATAGAGAATTCGACTGTACACCATGCCAATCTCCTATCGTATCGATTCCGAACACAACATAATTCTCGTCGAGGCCGACGGTGTGCTCACAACGGAAGACCATTTGGCCTTTCGCGCCCAACTCGTGGCTGATCCGCAATTCGGACCAAACATGAAGGAACTCGCCGACTTTCGATCCGTCGAACACCAGGAACTCTCGATCGAAGGTTATCAGCGTTTCATCGATCAAGAAATTCAACTGCGGCCCTTGTTCAAGAATTACCGCCGCGCCATCGTAACTCATTCCGATCTGCACTTCGGCTTCACGCGAAAATTCATGTCGGAGATGGGCGACGCGGATTCCAACACGAGAGTATTTCGCGACTTACAGGAGGCGGAGGCCTGGCTCTTCGGAGAGGAAGAGCCGTAGCACTTACTGATGCCTTTCCCGGAATCGCACCAAGATCTGTTTGAGAAAACCTACCCGCTCCATCTTTCAACGGTCGATGCTGCGGGGCATCCGCGCATCACTCCGGTTTGGTGTGCGCTTGATGGAAATGACCTCCTGCTTGTCATCGAGCGAGGTTCGCCAGCGGAAAGCAATATTCGGCAAAACCACAGGGTCTCCATCCTCGCCTTCGATCGCGGGAATCCGTTGCACAACATGGAAATCCGCGGGGAAATCGTCGAGATCGAAAAGGATGAGGTTTCCCTTCCCCAACAGATGCGGGAAATCGACAATACCGTATGCGTACGCATGGCGCCGACGCGCATCCGTGTAGAGGGTTGAATCCTGGACGTGACTTCGATTCCCGCCTCCCACCTCGATTTACTCGTCGAAGCCAATCACGCCGTGCTTTCCACCATGATGCCGGATGGTACGCCGCAGTCCAGTGTGGTGTGGGCGGATTTCGATGGTAAACATGTGATCATCTGCACGACACGCGAACGGCAGAAGGGACGCAACATGCAGGCCAATCCCAAGGTGGCTCTGCTGGTGATGGGACCCGAAGACGATCTGCGCTGGTTGGCGATTCGAGGCCTGGTCGTGGATATCAGCGAGGAAAATGCTGAAGAAACCCTCGACGGTCTGGTGCGGCGCTACACCGGCAAGGCGCATTATTACGGCGACATCTTCCCCGTCGAACAACGTGAAAAAGAGACTCGCGTGACGGTGAGGATCGAACCGCGCGAAGTCGAAGTCGGAAAACTGCCGGCGGGCGGTGCTTCCCGGAACGAGGCTGCGATTGAACAGGCGCTGCGAACCGATCGCACCATCGACATCATCACCACCGGCGCGAAATCGGGCCTGCCGCGCCGTACCGAAATCTGGTTCACCAATGTGGGTGGGCGCATCATCATCTGCGGCACACCGGACGCCAAAGGCGGCAAAGGACCCCGCACGCCGCGCGATTGGCTGGCCAATCTGAAAGCCCATCCGCGATTTACGTTTTGTCTGAAGGAATCGCTGCAGGCCGAACTCCCCGCTCGAGCGGTC
>DAOUEE010000222.1:0-41240 GCA_034430695.1 Anaerolineales bacterium
CGCACCTTCGAGGGCCATCACAGCGCCGTCCGGCAAGTCTCGTTTTTCCCGGAAGGGAACGCCTTCGCCTCTCTGGGCGACGATGCGCTGCGCATCTGGCACACCTTCAGTGGTACGCAAATTCACGTCGAACCCCAGGGCGCCGCCGATATCCGCATGCTGGCGGTGGCTCCCATCGCCCCGATCGTGTATCTGGGCTACAAAGACGGTGCGCTGATCTCCTGGGACATCGAAATCGCCGATCCCGACCAACCCACTCCGGATCGGACTCAGACCGACGTGGCCAGCCAAAAGACTCTCGCTGTAATGTTCCCTGCAGAGACGTCTGAGGAGGTGGCAGCCCTCGAAGCGACGTCCATTCCGACGTCGGAAGAACCACCCCAGCCGACGGACACCTTTGCGCCTCTCGCCAGCGCCACGCACTGGCCCAGCGACTACGTGGACGACTTCGGTGTGCCCATGATGCGCATCCCCGCCGGCCCGTTCATCGTGGGTGGAGATCCGACTCAAGCAGTGGAGATCTGCCGCATATTCCGCGACGAATGCAGCATCTCGTGGTTCCTGGATGAAGAGCCGGCGCACCGGGTGGAATTGGGGGATTACCTCATCGATCAATTCGAGGTGACCAACGCCCGCTACGCCGAATGTGTCGATGCCGGGGTTTGCGATCCGCCCGATTTATCAAGTTCGGCTACCCGTGAGAGCTACTACGGCAATCCCGATTACGCGGATTACCCGGCGATTTACGTCAGTTGGGACGACGCCGATACATACTGCTCCTGGCGCGGCGCACGTTTGCCGACCGAGGTGGAATGGGAGACCGCTGCCCGCGGCGGCCTGGAGGGCTACGCTTTTCCATGGGGTGACGATATTCCTGCTTGCGATACGACCTCGCTGTTCGGGGCGCGCTTCGACCTTTGCGATTACGCTGATACCGCCCAGGTTGGCAGCTATTGGCCAAACTTCCTCATGATTTACGATATGAGTGGAAACGTCCTGGAATGGACGGCGGATTGGTATGACGTTTACCCGGGCGGTGACCCGGACATTTCAGACGAATTTGGAGAGACGTATCGCGTCGCCCGCGGCGGTTCCTGGTATACGTACGGCGATACGATGCGCGTAGCGATCCGCTTCCCCGCTTTACCGACGGCATCGTTCAACCACTACGGGTTCCGCTGTGCGCGTTCAGAGTGAGCGAAAGCTTGTAAGAGAAACTGCCTTAAGAATATGACGACTTACTTGGTTTGATCTTCGATCTCCGCATTCGCTGCGTTCTTTTTCACCGACTCGATCCCCTTCTTACATCCACTTTTGGATGTGTAGCCTTCGCCCATGGCGATGACCTCGCCGTTCGTTGCCCGAAGTCTCCAGCGGAACTCGCCCTTATTGTCTTTGTAGATCTCGAACTTTCCCATGATGCCTCCTTATTCGGGATTCGGAAGTATCCATTTCATTGATAAGTATACCGCCGATCGTGCCCAACTCGCTGCACCATCCGTTTCGAGGCGCTTCGATTAGACAGGATTCCGGCCAGGAAAATCGAGCGACTGCAAAAAAAAGACCCCCGCGCTCGCGGGGGTCGGCAGAATCGTTGTGCTGTAGCCTTATACTATAACGACCTGCGCTGCTTGCGGGCCTTTGGCGCCTTGTTCGATCGTGAATTCGACGCGCTGGCCTTCTTCGAGATTGCGAAAGCCATCACCTTCAATGGCCGAGTAATGCACGAAGACGTCGTCGCCTTCTTCACGCTCGATGAAGCCGTAGCCCTTGCTGCTGTTGAACCATTTGACCGTTCCAAGAACTCGCTCCGACATTAGACATTGCCTCCTTATGGCAATCGGGTTGAAGGTGCCTGACTCGTTCTCGGAGGTCGATTTGATGGCAGCCATGCGGTACAGTTGAAATTGCCCAGGCCGTGATCATGCGACTCTCAGACAGAACTTACATGCAACCTATCTAAATTGATTCTATCATCATGCACTTTCTTTGGGTAGGGCCTTACGTACGCCGGGGAATTCAAGGACCGGGAGATTTCATTCCGCTCAAGTTCGACAAGCATCCTGCCGGCGCCATCCCTGTCCGGCACACACAGGCCTAGGAAATGGGAAAAACGGCCAGCAATATCCAACTCAAGAACATCGCGCCGCTCAGCGCAGCAGGCCAGCCTCCCCGCAGCCGGGCCGTTGACAGCTCGATCAATCCCAGAACGATCGGCAGCAGGGGCAGCACCAGGACCAACACGCCCAACCCCGGGATGATGAGCAGCGAAGCGATGAATCCCGCCGCCAGAATCGCACTATGGACCAGCCACGCCAAGAAACTTTGTATGATTCCCTGCCCGCGCAAGCTCTCACCGACGCACACGAACCAGGGCAAGGTCAGCAAGACGGCGAATGGCCAGAGCAGCAATCGTTTCACGACGGGCAGCCATGGTACCCACACCAGGTTCGCCGACAACCCCACACCAACCCATAGAATCAAAAATCAAATACGCCGCCGGCGATCGAACGGCGAGACGGAGGCGGGATGCGGAACTTGAGCATGGAGAGGCCAATCAACCCGGCCAACGAAAACCAGGTCAACAGGTAACCGCCTACGATCAAACCTAAAGTACGCTTCGTGTTGATGCCCAATGCGTTGATCAGGGCAAGCAAGGCGGTTGTTGGCGGTTTTAAATGGGGAAGCTGGATGATTGCAAGATCACGTTCGGCAACCTGGATTTGAAATATTGCGAATCCGAATAACGCCAGACCGGCCAACAAGAGGATCCAATCGGATCGTTTCATTTCGGCTCACTTTCGCCAGGACTGCAGCGTACTTATGGCGATCGATCGTCTTTCCACTACACTGCACGTGGTTCAGCGGATCGATTTGCAAGAGGGAAAATCGAGAACGCGTAACAGATCAGGGCAAGCAGGTAGAGGCTGCGAATTCCCAGCGCAAGCGAGGTGTACTCCGCCAGGCCGCCCAGTACGCCGCCGAACAAGTTGGAGCCCATTACGGCCGGAATCGAAGTCACGTCGCGAAAACGAATGGCAAAGATCATCGCCGCAAAAAACATCGGCGCCGCCTGTTCCAGACTGGCCAATATCATACGCAGCATCGTTGGCAGTTCCAGGAAATTCCGCAGCGGGATGAAATAACTGAGGATCAAAGTCAGAGCGAGGAAAATATACAGGGCGCGCGTGTCGCTCAGCTTGAAACGATCGACGATGATGTTGGCCAACACGATCATGAGTAAGATGGCGCTGATCACCACCGCGTTGACCACCCAGGTCGATCCGAACAGCAGGGCCATCTCCGTCACGCTCTTGGTTTCGAGCAAGAAAAAACCCGCACCCAGGAAGAAGAAACCGGGTTTGAAGTGCGTAAAGCCGGGCAAGTTGCGGCGTATGAGAAGGAAGGAAAGTAAGCCAATCCCCAGGATGGCAATGACATGCGTGGAAGGGATCACCTTGTCGCGCAAATAGAGATAAGGCCAGTCGTCGGTCGTTCCGGGGATGTCCTCACGGTAAGAATAATCCGGCCGAGGGTGCAAGCGTCCGTCGTCGACGGCATATCGGCTGTCCGGTTGGCGTCCGATGAGGAACAAAATGTCCTTCGTTGGGAACTCGTAAACTTGCGGTGGATGACCGAAGGCATCCGTCAAGGTACGGTACAAGCGGAAACCGACCCACTCATTTTCCACTGGCACGCCGTATGAAATCGCCAGTAAACCGTCGTCCGCCAATAAATCCCGCACACGGGAGAAGCTTTCGCGAGTATAGACGAAGTTGTCCAGCCGTGCGCTTGCATTGGGACTGAAGAGGGCATGAGAGTCCAGAAACCCGAAGACGATCATGTCGTAATCATCGGTCGCGTCCGTAAAGAACGAACGGGCATCTTCGACGACATCCGTGACAGCCGGGTTGGAATACGGCTTTTCCGGATGGTATTCCTCCCCCAAACGCAGAATCAGGGGATCGATTTCAACCGCGACAACTTCCTGTGCTCCGGCGCGCAATGCGCCGGCTACATCGTTTCCCGTACCCGCGCCGACGATCAACACCCGGGTCAGAGACGGTGCCGCTGTATAGACGGCGTCATAAATCGCCTGCCTCGAATCGAAATATTCCGGAGCCTTGGCGTAATTTGCGGCAACGAAATCCGGATCCAGGTTGACCATCTCCTGGTGGAAGGCCAGATTCACGGAGAGATCGTATCCCAGCGGCACGTTAGGGGATCCCGGTTCACGCTTTTCCTGCATGTCGATGCGATAGTACGGTGACCATATGGTTCTCGTCGCCGAAGTCGGCCATACGAAAACCATCACTGCGGGAATAAACGCCATGAGCATGACGATCCACCGCGATCGGAACGTCATCTGCAGGAGAAAGTAAATGATGCCCGCAGCCGCAAGGAAAAACCAGATCGCCGGTGGTAAAGACATGAACGAGATTCCCGCATAGAGAAGCACCCCTGCCAAACTGCCCAGAATGTTGATGCTGTATCCTTCGAGTGGACGAAATGTCACGAATTTCGCTGCGATCAACTCGCCGAGTGGGACGAAGACGAGCGCCAATAGCAGAAACATACCCAGCAAGAGACCGTGGAGAGCGATCTGCCGCAGCGCCATGATCTGGGAACTTAATTGTTCAATCGATCCCGCCCAGAAGTACTCCTGCGCATTGAAGCGGTTGCTGAGCAGGATGTCGCTCAGCAATGTTCGCCCCAAACCCAGCACGATCCCGACGATGAGGATCATCAATGGCAGGTAAATGCGAAACAAAGAACGCAGGCCGCGGCTCCTGCTGTATATGGCAAAACCCAGACCCATGCCGAGGTACGCAGCAATCAAGGCGATATTTTTGTAAAAGGAAAAGAAGCGCAGTTCAGAGGCGACCCAGCGAATGAAGACGAGTTCGACAAATAGACCCAGCGCGCTGGCCAAGAAAAGATCGAAAACCGGACGCTTTCTCTTTGCCATCGAGTGTTATCCTCCACCAAGCGGACGTTGGGATGCCTCAAATTTCGTCAGGATTATATAGAAAAAGGGGAATAATTGAAACCATACCGTAAATGTCAAAATTTCAATCCCCCTTCTCACTACAAGGCATACTCCAGCCGAATTCCGTAAGTCCGATGGTCGATGACACGAAATTCATCTCGCTCTGGATGAACCACATGTTTTCCCGGACGAGTAACGTCGCAAAAGACGATTCAATGCTCCCCGAACTCAAGGCGGAACCAATGGCTTGATTGTCAATGCGTCGATGCCGGTGTCACCCCCGGCAGTCGGGTCAGTCGGTGAAATACGAGAACCAACGTCCGTCTTGAAGCGCCCAACCGCGCTCGCCCGTGAAGCAATCCTCGAACTGCCACCAGACATAGCCATCCGCTTCAACCGGACCATCGACGATCTTCAGCAGTGTGTAAATGTCCTCCAGTTCGAACGCGGTCGGGCTGGCAAAACCTGCTTCTTCCCGCATTTCCAACCCGATTCCCTGTTCCGTGACTTCGTACGCTGCACCGACGTAGAAACCGGTGACGTCGGTAGAGCCGCCGCCGTACAGGACGAATTGCTGCGACCACGAAGGAAGGGGTGGCGCACTCCCGCCATCCAGGCGCGCTCGCCAGGCTTCGTCCGTTAGCCGGTCGGTCCTGGGTTGGACGAATTCGTAATACGAGTACACACCTCCCTGTGCTGCGTAGAACCTGCCGTCGAGGGGTACGATAACGAAGATGCGGTCCACGTAGCCGGTGGCGGCCTCCAGGACACCGGGATTGGCGCCGGCCACGGCGGCGACGATGGGAGCTGGATCCATGGTGGTACTCATGCATTCGTGCACCCCGAGGCAGGCTTGAATCAGGGCATAATCCTCTGCAGACAGAATCTCTCCGGCCAATTCTTTGGCGGCGAGATCCCCGAGCGCCGCAAAACGCTCCCCGAGATCCGCCATGCAGTTCTTCAAGCCATCCGCTGATTCTGGCCGGCACCATCCATCTCCCCCAATAGCGAGCATCCGCTGAACCAGTCCTTCGGCGATCACACTCGCAACGTAGGCCATGCGGTAGAAAGCTTCCGGATTTGCCTCCACATATCCCGGCGGCGGATCCGATCGACAAGGAGGACCACCGCCGCCCGCGCCTTCGGGCATTTTCACGTAGAGAATCGTGTCGTGCTTCAATTCCGCCCAGCTTCCCAGACAGCTGTTCATCTCGCGTACGGCCCAGGCTTGGGTGTTCATGACGTTCGGAAAGGAGCCGTCTTTCGGCGCGAGAACGGGCAGGAAGGCATAAAGCCAGGCATCGTAAAACACGGAGCGCCATTGCTCCGGAGTCTGCGCCGCGACGGTTTCCTGCAGCATGGTCATCTGCTCCAGATAATTCGGATACACGTCCTCTCCCAGATCCAGGAGGATGTCCATTGCGGCTTCCGAACCCAAAGCAGCCATCACGTCCGGGCCGGTGGGAAGCCAACGATAGTCGCCGTTTGGTGTGGTCTCTACTTTATCGAAGATGAGATTTTGCAGGATGAATGCGTCCATCGTAAATCGCTGCCCCAGGAAACGCCATCCAACCAGGGCTTCTGCATCCTCCAGGTAATTCACGAAGAGGGAATTGACCTGGGGCTGGGGAAGGTCCTCGCGTTTACTCACGAATTCCGCCCACAGCGCCTCGTCGGCCAGATCGATCGGCACGATGGTACTTCCGTAGACTTCATCCATCAGCGCGGCAAACTCGGGAGGACCGGGATCGTCGGTCGGTCCGATGAGGAACGTGAGCACTTCGTCCAACTCCGCCCACACCTCGGACGCGCTCCGCCCGCCAATCTGCGCACGGCGCAGCGCCAGGGTTACGAGCAGTGGAAGACGAGATGATGTTTCACTCTCGAGGGCAAAATTCACCCGGCCCAACCAGCTCATGGCCCGGAAATAAGCCTCGAGTTCCGGGTCGCCAGCGTAATGTCCCACCGGCCGATACGCCCCATAGTCGTCTTTGAAGTCCGGGAAGAGAACGGAGTCTTGCTTGCCGCCTTCGGCCATGATTTGAGTGATCTGCGCCTCGACCGCGTCTGCCACGCTCGCATCGACCGCCGCGTCCGAATCGAGAAGCTTCAACGCCACGGTGAGGTAGGCTATCGCCTTATCCAGATCAGCTTCCACGGCGGTCCCTTCCAGATCGGGTGCGTATCCTTGCAGCTCGGTCAGCGTGGCCTGCACGATGTCGACGACCGAATCGCCAAACCGTTCCTTCTCGAGGGCTTTAAGCAGATCGTCGAACGTCAAATGCAGGGCATGAAAGGCGGCATCCGTGGTGAGGTAGTAAGGTTGGCCGTATCGCTCGGAGACAAGTGTCCGGATTGTTTTAAATTGTGCTTCCTGGCTGTGCATCACGACGAAGCCGTGATCGAGTAAGAATTCCTCCTGCGCCACGGTCAGCCCGTTGAGCACGAAATGATTAACGATCAGATCGTAATCCAGCGGCAGCGAATAATCCAAACCCTGATAGGTTGCGGGTTTCCAACTGGTCGTTTCAAGCTGCGTAAACGGACGATCCAGGTTGACTTCGAAGGGTTCGAGGGCCGGCACTTGCGGGGTGGATTCTTCCGGCGAAATCTCCTGGGTTGCGGTCGCCGCCGACGTCGCAGTTGCAGACGCAGCCGGAGTTACTCCTGGTTCGGCGGATGGCGTCGTCACGCCACGACAGCCGGCGAGAAGGCTGAGTAAGACAACCAACCTGATAAATGTCTGGTAGAAACGTTTCATCGTTCCCTCCAGTCTACCAAAATAGTATTTCAAGCCACTCAAGCAGATTGAGGACCGCTGCCGACTTACTAAGAGACTCGTTGCCGTAGGGATATTATCTCACTCAACTCTCTCCGACCAAATACGTGAACAGCCCAGCCATTTTCTCAAACAGACTGCGGTAGTTATCGAAGGCGGCCTCCGGCGCGGCGAAGTCCAGATGATATTGGAAATCCTGTCCGACGAAGACGAATTCGATGTGACTCTCGGTTTCCAATTCACCTTTCACCGTACGGTCGTAGAGGAATTCCACCACACCTACGTCACGGCCGTTGATCCTGCGCGTGGTATGGATGATCGCTCGATATTCCGGCTGCAGCGCCAGGTCGTGGCTCAAATCCTCGGCATACTGCCGCGCACCCTCGCCCTCGGCGAGATCGTAAACGCCTACCATTAGTGTAGGACAAGACTGACCTTCACCGCAAACCTCGCCCAGTTCAACCCGCCGCAGCTCCAAGTTCCACACGCCGGGGACCCATTCGCGCGGGTAGCGCACGACGAAAAATGTCTCATTCTGAACGTAATCCGTCATGGCCGCGTTGGAGCGATCCACGCTGCCCAGCACGATGGCCTGATTCAAGGAAGCCACGAGGGCGGTGTGGTCCGAGGCTGTGGCCTGAAAATCGAGCACACGTGTCTCGGCATGCAATCCACTCTCGGCGCGTCCGATCGTTAGATTGTCGAGCCGCATGGTTTTGGCGTCCAGCTCGAGCACCGCACGGTCGAGCGACTGTCCTGTGCCGGTGATGATGTAACGCCCCTGGCGTTCGTAAGCGCGCCAGTTCGCACCCACAAACTGCGCAGGCAGGCTGAAAGCTCCTTCCGGCAGAGCAGCGTTTAATATGCCAGCCAGATCTTCGTAACTCACCCGATTCACACGACCGTTGTCAAAATCGGTGTAACATTCTGCGTCGATCACCCAGATGTTGTTCTCGCTGCGTATCGTCTCGCCTGGAACGGCATGCAGGTGCAGTTCGAGGCGATAATCATCTCCCACCCGCGTCACCGTGTAATCCCGCACGAGATCGCCGTTGTCGTTCGTGGCCTGATATTGGTACTGTACACGATTGGCCGACCTGGCGGCGGACAACGCCTGGTCGGCCTTTTCCGAGACGCCAATGCCCAAGCCATCCAGGAAGCGATCGGTCCCAACACTGAAGGTGTTGCTCGGGGAAAGATACGGCGCCAGGAAACTAATCAGCACGACCAAGATCACCGTCATCAGCAAAAAACCGATCACGTTTGGCATGATGAGCTGCCTCGGTTCGGGGAAACTGTTGGCCAACAGCGTGCTCACCAGATACAGGCCGACCAGCGCAGCCATGTCCAGGATGACGATGTGGATGTAGACCGCCTCGGGACTGTAACCGACCAGCACGCTGAGCATGAACACGATCGGAGCCGTCACGAACATGATCATCGCCATGGTCGCCATCAAGGTTAACGGGATGGACGTCACCTGGGAAGGCTTCTCCTCACGGCCGAGCAAACGGAAAGCCACCCAGAAGATGGGAGCGGAGAACAGCATTCCAAAAGCGACGATCAAGGCGATCTTGAGTGCGTCCTTCAAGGCCGTCTCCGTGCCAATGCCGACGCCCATGGCAAATCCGTACACGGCTCCACCGAGAAGGGAGAACAGAAATGCGGCCAAGATAAATCCCGTCAGGGAGCGTCCTTCCTTGAGCGTGCTAACCAATCCGCGTTGGCGGAAAATGCCGAAAAGTGATTTCAAGACATTCATGCTTCCCACTCCCTCCACGTCTTGGACAGCCGCTCCCGCGCCGCAAGCAGCTGCTCGCGTTTAGATAAAGCCAGCAACCCGCCGCCAAACAGGACGCCGCCCGTTATGCCGATCTGCATCCAACGGGATAAATTCACAAAGCCGGCGCCGAGCTGCACCACGACGTTGGCCAGAAATGCGATCGAACCGTAACGCACATAGTCCCGTGAGTGTTTGCGAACACCCCACACGATCACCGCAATGCTCTCGAGAGCCAGAAACAGCGTATATCCAATTGCGCCGCGCGGCAGGGATTGAATGAAGGACGATCCCAGCAGCAGCAGTAAACCCAAAACGGTCAGCCCGCTAGACGCAGTCTTTTTCCGTCTGCGCTCACTCCATCCTACGATTAATAGCGCCAATCCAAGCGGCAGAATGTACGCCTGCGGTTCCTCCACCTCGAGGGCCATAAGTACAGACCAGAGCACGAACACGAACGACATACCGCCGACGTACGCCTGGTAGACCGACTTGCGCCTCGCCGCGTCCGCCGAATAGGCCACGCCGACAATGGCAAAGGTCGCTGCAGCAATGAGCGGCTCGTATTCGCCTACGGCAATCCATATCGCTGCAGCCGCGGGAATTAGCATCAGACCCAAACCGGTGCGGCGAAGTGGATCCCCGTAAATCTGAACGCTCTCTTCACGCCGTATAAACCAGGCAGCACCCACGAAGAGCAAACAAACGCCGGCCGTGTACATCGGTCCGGCTTGTCCGTAACGGACGTCCAGTTCTTTGAGCAGGTAGAAGTGGCCGACGAAAACCGCCAGGAGTCCCAGGTAGGTGAGTACATGCGGCAGCTTGCGCTTCTGAAATTCGGAACGGTCCAGCCAGGCGAAGATCAGCAGCAGAACAGACAGCAGCAACGACATTCCAATCGCCAGTGAGCCTTCCTCGAAAAGTGCAGCAGCATATGCCGCCAGCAAGTCCATTGATGCGACGACGTACAACGGCCAACCCCAGTCATCGTGGTTCCTGCGGCGGAGCGCATATCCTACCAATACCAAAGCGATGCCAAGCGCGGCGTAGGAAATTGCAAACACCGGAATCGGTGTTTGCCAATCGAAAATCGCGTTGTGGACGGCGTGCAGGCAAAGATTTAACGCAAGCAGCACGGGATAGAGCAGCCAAGGCGTCTCGAGCCACAACGCCACGAGGAAATACGTCACGGCGACGACGGCCAGGACGACGCTGTTGATCACGGGTGTTTCGTAGGTCAGGGCGGAGGTTATCACGCTCAACAACGCCGCTGCACTGAGGAAGGGCATGCCGTAATTCAATTTTCGTCTGCCAAGCGCATAACCGAAAGCCGTGTAGTTCAAGCCCAGCAAGCCCACGATCAGACCGCTGTCGGATTCATCGCCAACGTACCAGGCGAGCAACAGCCATACAGGCAGCATGAACAACCAAACCGCGCCGTATATCCAGCGAAAATCGCGGTGAACCAAAGCCGAAATGACCAGTATGACGACGTCGGCGAAGAGCAATATCGCCAGATCCAATTCGTTCTCGGCTGCAGAAAGGGTAACCATTAGGGCCACCGCATAAGCCACAGCATAGAACGGCCAGCCTGCAGCGGACGGGCCCTCGCGCCGGACCAAGACGAAGCCCACACCCATGTATGCCAGGGAGATGAGCATCAGCACGATCGCCATTGTGATATCTTGGGCATGCAGTTCTTGCAGGAGCATATACCCCGTCAGCGGAATGAGTACCGCTGCCGCCCAGCGCGCGGCAACCCATTTGAAGAGCACGTCGCTGGCGATGTAAAACAATGCGCCAATTCCGACACTGAGGATTGGCAGCCAGGGAACGAGGGGCGCACACTGTTTACAACCCGAATAATCTGCCCACAAGAAAATGGCAAAAACGATCGCCAGCGGCATGCCAATTTGGGAGACATTTCGAAGCGGACCGTACGTATAGCCCGCCGCTGCGGAGGATTTTGCGCAATAAGAAGCAAGCATTACCAGAAACAGCAGTATCCCGAACATGAGCGGCGTTAGCGTTATATGGGCAGCGGACACTTCCAATACCGCAGCCAGCGTGCTCCCTACGGCCCCAAGACCAATGTAGGTGAAAAGTTCGGCTTTCGTCCAATAGGCAGTGATTGCGTACGCACAGAAACACAACGGTGAGGCGATGAGCCACATGGCGTCATCTTGCAAACCCGCCGGTCCCATCACGTAATGCTGCAGCACGGCGAAATTGAGCGCCAGAAATCCCGAGGCCAAACCGAGCAGCGCAACGCCGGCGATACGATATGCTTCGCTCTGGAACAGCAGGAAACCGCCGAGATACGTCAACCCCGTGATCATCAACGTGATGGCGAACTTTGCCGGTCCAGGGATGCGGCCCCAGTTCACGCCGACGAATATCGCTCCGGCGATGAAAAGTAGAAAGCCGCCGACGTAGAGTGCGAGCTTGATGTTGCGTTCGCTGAGCAGCCATTGGTCGAATGGTACGCTTTCCTTGACGGGCCCAGGTACAGACACAGATGCGGGGGCACGTGTGGCTGCAGCTTGAGCCGGAACTTTCGGGGCAGGCGTGGCTGCGGCTCTCTCCGAAACTGCAGGCGCCGGCTCGATGGCCGGTTCTTCCATCGGAGCGCCACGACGCAGCCTTTCACGCAGACTTTTCAAGCGGCTGACGTACGAGTTGCGATATGTAGCGACCCCGGGCCATCCGCGGGTTCGCTCCACCAGATATTCCAGATGGTACAGTTCGAGTAAATCTTCGGAGGCAAACGCTTCCCCGCATGCGCGGCACTTCTTGACCACCTTTTCCAGACCTGGAGTTCCACAGTTCGGGCACTTCATAGCCGCCTCCTTCCTCAGAGCGTCTCCACCAATCCGAGTGCTTCGAGCTCCGCGAGCGCCTTTTCGCGCTGTTCACGGGAGCGCCCGAATCGGATAGCATAGACCAGACCCTTCGTTTGTTTGTCTATATCGATTGCTTCCTTCTCCCAGGCGACTGTCGCAAGGATCGTCTCGCCGTCGCGCCCTGCAAACCAACGTAAAACACTGCAATCACCGCGGGCAGCCTGCCGCTGGCCCCAGATGGTTCCGAAGAACCACACGACGATCAAGTACGGAATGGCGTTTAGCAACGCGTACTCGTCTGTCATGATGACAGCGATAAATAAAGGGATAGCAGTGCGTACTCCAGCGAGCAGTAAAGCCTGCCGGCCGTGCCAGCGTACGAACGGCCTCTCCTTGTCCAGGGCTGGTTTGAGCAGGATCAAATGCCACATCGCTGAGGCAGCGACGGCTATAATATTCGTCATTTGGGCGACGATCCACCACGCACATCCCTCATAACTTGAGCCGCAAACCAAGCTATATCCCGGGTCACTGAAGTAAACCCAGAGCAGTGTGGGGATCGTAAGCAGGGGTGACCACCACAGCCAGCGATACCACTTGCGAGCTTCAGGGATTTGCATGACGCCGCCTTTCCGTTGTGAAGCGGAAGTTATACCGTCCCGTCCAAATTGTCATTCCTTAAAGAAATTTACAGCCTCGATCAACGAGCAATTGACCGTGAGACCAACGCAGCAGAACCAGGGCAAGATACCTTCAGAGTTGCGATCAGCTTGTACCGCGTAATCACAAAAACTATAACGAGAAAGCTCATCGAGCGGATGCTGTGGCTGATATCAACGACATACGCTTATCGTACTGTCACCGATGGATAATATCAAACGGTAAATTACCCGCTGGAAATCATCCTGTATTTGTTAAAACCCTGCTTTTTCATGAAGGTTTCTACGTCCCCCTGCGGACCGCGAACAATCGGAGAAATGTGTACAATCCCTGCGGATCACGCCGGGTCTATATAAGCGAAAGAGAAGCCCTATGAGTGACAAGCGCAGCTCTCGCATTTTGCAACTCTTTCCGACGATCCTCTTGCTCGCAGCACTCGCCTGCGACTTTCCCGGAAGCACGCCGACTCAAGCCGAACCGGAAGCCAGCGACACGCCAGCTCCCAACACGGCAACAGCGACCATTACCGTGGCAGCCACGACTGAAACTGCAACGCCCAAGCCACCGACCCCGACGGACACATTGGCGCCTCCCAGCGCTACGTCTACCACCTCCCCCTGGGTGTTTGTCAGCGGCACGTGGTCGGGATGCGTCATCTCGTCGGGACCACCCACCACGACGGGTTCTTGCGCCAGTGCACTTGGCCCCTTCATCACGCTCTATCTTCAACCCACATGCCTGATCGGCCAACATTGTGGCAATTATGTCAAGGGCGCCTTCGAAAGCGAATTTATCCGCATGAAGTTGACGTTGATCGGTATTAACGGTTCCACGATTTGGATGCACGCCGACGCGGGCAGCGGGATGTTCTCCTGGGCCAGTACCGACGTTAAGATCGAGCGCGTGGGCGCCAACGTTCGCGTCACGGAGATCGCGGGGTCAGGAGACATCGTTCTGCTTCCGCCCGGTTGTGACTCGAAAATCCAGACGCAAACGACCATCGGTTGCTCCGAACACGTGCCGTAGCGCGTTTGTCGATTTTGCACCCGAATTTACAAACCCCGGTCCTTCCAGCACGCATCATTCACCCAGAAGCGTGCCCCTCGAGATTCCTGGATGTGGATTTCCTGTCTGGACCAGCGGATGCATGGTGAGCGTCGGGAAATTGTCATGCCCTGATCCGGCAATTAACATCCCATTGAAGTATTTAATAAAGGCGCTTCGGCATCATTTGACCGACAGGAATGGGGACAACGAAATGCAGCCAGAGAACACCACCTTGGAAAAACCTATCGACACGAGGGAATGGTACAACTTTGTGGCCATGCTGACGGACGCACTTCCACACGTCCATCCCGGAGGAGACGAAGCCACGCAAATGTTGCTGGAATTGCTCCCGCTGGAATCGGCCGGGCGCATACTCGACGCCGGCTGCGGGCCCGGCGGCACGGCCTGCCACATCGCCCAGCAACACACTGTCCAGGTTTTCGGGGTCGACATTGCAGAAAACATGATCGAGCAGGCCCGGAAGCGCGCGCAGCAGATGGGCGTCGCGGATCGGGTAGATTTTCGAGTGGCGGATCTATTCCACTTGCCGTTCGTGGATGAATTCTTCGATGGGGTCCTGCTCGAATCCGTCCTGACGCCCCTGCCCGGCGATAAAGAACAAGCGCTTCTCGAACTGCGGCGGGTGGTCAAACCGGGCGGTTGGATCGCGGCCAACGAAGCGGTCGTCGATCCCACAGCACCCGCCAACTTCATGGATGCAATGCGCGAACATCCAGCCTTCCACGGATATTTCACCAGGGATTCGCTGCGAGGCTTGTTCGAGCGGGCCGGTCTGCGCGTGACCCACCTCCAAGAACTGCCGCAGGCAGACGCTCCGGATGTGATGAAAGAGCTGGGCTGTCGCGGTTTGATCTCCTTCATGCTGATGACGTATCCCCGCTTGGCCTGGCGTCTATTACGCGATGCAGATCTCAGGAAAGTCCAACGCCTCGACGAGCGCATCACCAAACAGGGGCAAGAATATACCGGAGGTGCGTTGATCGTGGGCGAGAAAAGATAGCGCTGTATCGAATGATCGATACTGGATTGCCCACCGATCACCGGTACCGGACGGATTTCAACCTCCGTCTTTGGCAGCCAGACGGCTGCAAATACAAAAGGGCTTCTTCGAAGGGCTGCACCTGACCTGGCGACCTCGAGAAGAAGCCCACCCCCTTTGTGAAGCAGTCGATTTGGCGCTATTCGGTCTTCAATGGAAATAGTATCTGCGTTTGAAGCTCTGCTTGCGGCGTTTGCTCGGGATCATTCAAATAGAATTCATATGAAACCCCCGTGATCTCTTTCGACTGCTCTTGAATCCATGCCATCAGAGCGTTGTAGGCAGGTTCGATCTCCGCATATGCACCCGTGTGAAGACAGGCCGCATATTTTCCACCCGGGATCTCGTTGGCCTGAATATCCCCCTCCCCCTGCACCGCATCACTGACGGGAAAGCCGATCTCGACGTCCAGGTCCTGCATGTCCATGTTGTAGTACGCCGAGTACGGCGGTCCCGCAGGCTGCACGCCGATTTTCCCCAGATACTGCACCAGCTTGTCGAAAGTCTGGCCCATCAGGACCGGCAGATCCGAGACGCTGGCTCGAGTGCGGACGGAAGCCGTGGCTTGTCGGGGTCTTTCAACTATCTCTATCAGGTAACTCATCTTCGTTTCTCCTTAATTAAACTCGTCTCGAAATTCGACGAGAAAATGATGAAGGTTGTGAGAATTACGATGTCGGATGAAAACTAAAGATATGATCCGACATCATTCTGATTAGAACATTTGTTCTATTGTAGGATGAATAATCCGATCTGTCAAGCTTGAGCACCAAACCGATCTGCCACGAAACCGCCGCCGTCCGATCACCTGCTCGCCACATCGCCCTGGTACCCTGTACTCAAATCGTTGGAACGCAGGAGCGAACACGATGAAAAAAGCGATCCTGGACCTATTCACCCTGACCTTGCTGCTCGCAAGCTGCCGGCCGTCTATGCCTACAGCCACCGAGGCGCCAATGCCCATCTCGACGGCGACGCAATCGGTGAAGGACGTGGACATTTCGGCGCTCGACGTCGAAAATTACCCCCGCCTCGACGGTTCGACGTCCGCCTTACCGCTGCAAGTCACACTGGCGTGTGAAATCCTCGAGATTCACTGTATCTGGATGTATGATCCATTCATGACGACCTTGCGCATCGTCCCCAGCCCGGGCGTTCACCAGGCCGATAAACGCGATTTCGTGCAAAACCTCTGGAACAGCGGCACACATGGCTCGTACACCAATTTGATCAACGGCGACGTCGATTTCATCCTCGTGGCACGCCAGCCCTCCGAAGACGAGCAGCAAGCCGCTCGGCAAGCCGGCGTAGCGTTCGAAATTCGCGCCGTCGCGCTGGATGCCTTCGTCATTCTGGCGAACGTCCAAAACCCGGTCGATGACCTGGACCAGCAAGAAATTCGCGCTATATATACAGGGGAAATAACGTCATGGAACCAGGTCGGAGGGCAAGCACAAGGTATCAATCCCTATCAACGCAACCGCAACTCGGGCAGCCAGGAATTGATGGAACACTTGATCATGCGCGGAGAAGCGATGGTCGACGCACCGGAGATGATCCTCGAGGGGATGATGGGGCCGATCAACGCGCTGGCTGCCGATCCGCTGGGAATCGGTTACTCCGTTTATTTCTATGCCACGTTCATCTATCCCCTGGAAGAGATCAAACTGCTCGCCGTCGACGGAGTCGCACCTCGTGCGGAGACCATTGCCGATCGATCCTACCCCCTGACCACGGAGGTCTACGCCGTCATCCGCGCCGATACGGATGAGCAGCACGAAGCTCGTCTACTGTATGAATGGCTGCTCTCCGAAGAAGGACAATCGGCAGTCGCCCGCAGTGGCTACGTTCCATTGAGTGCATCGAGGTGAACCTTTCCATCTGGATCTATCGAAATGTACCCGATCCTGGAATCGGAACTGCTCAAGCTCCGCTAATTATTCGAGTCGAGAGGTAGCTACCGCAATAAAAAGAGCCCAATCAGCACAGAGGGGCTCTCAAGTTTCGTCAGAAAGCGGAGTAAGAAAGGTCGATCTATGAATCAGATCGGAAGGGGGCCCGTGTCCGCCATGATGCGCAAAGCTCTCGTTTTTCCGCCGGTCTCCTGATCGCTGAGCAGAATTTGCTGCGATTCAAGATAGTCCTCCAGCAAGGCACAAAAAATCGAAAAATCCTTCGTTTTGGATTCCGCGAGTGGATTACCAGCCAGGTCCTCACGCTGGAGTGAGATGCGGGAACGCTCCTCAGATATCTTCACCAGGTGGATGCTTCCGATACTGCTTTCCAGCTCCGGAGGACGATGGGCGCCGACCAAATTCGGGAATATCGAAACCCGCAGGGCGACGACATTCGGCATCACACGAATTGAACCGGGGTCACCTCGCAAGGACCACAAGAAATATCCAAGCTTCTGGCAAGCTTCGATAATAAGAGCCATCGCCCCCCGTAAATCACTTTGGACGTATAAAATCGTCGCTGGCTCCATCTCCCCTCCCCCGGGCTGATTCAACCATCAGTCGACGTCGACATGTATCGACGGGCACAACAGTAGTTTATTCTATCATGTATTGAAATCGAAAGCGATATTCTTCATGTCCTATTCAGCTCCCCGACCGGGTCGCTGCTCGGAATGATGGCCCGCACACAATCCACGCGGCCTACGGCATTCTCCATATTCGGTCCGAGTCGCAAAAAGGAGATCGCGCTGTGCGGTACGCGCAGCGCGATTGGATTGAAATTCCTGTTAAAATTCAAAACGGGTCTCCCGGCTTTCCGCCGGACCGTACTTCTCCACTCCGGCGATGGCAAGCCTATGCCGCCCTGAGATTCAAGTCGTCCTGATCGGTAAAGCCTTCGTTTTCATCGTCGATTTGCTGCACATCGAGCATCGACGCGGGTTCGTCGATTGAACCTTCGGTTACTCCAACATGCACTTTCCCATTCTCGGGCACAAGGATCGGCTGCATCCACTCGATGAGAGACCAACCACGCTCCCAATCCTCCTTCTCCATTTCTTCACGCTCTGGAATATGCTCTTCCGGGATGGGAAGCCCGCGATTCTTCAAATTCTGCAGCAAATCCACATAGTCGTTGCGCAGCAACGCAACCGCGTAACTGGTATCGGCGGCATCGGTAAATAACTCCTCGACAGCGTATGTATCGCCGCTTTCCATCGCCTCGAGTTGGTTCATGAGAATTTCGATATGCTGCGCTCGTTGGACGATGGCCGTTTTTCGATTGACCAGCAGGTCGTGCAGCAAGGTGCGGCTCACTTTGTCGATCTCGCCTTGTGCATACATGTCCCCCCAAAGCGAAAGCTCACGCTCCATCAATTCGATGAATTTCGGCTGCCAGTGTTCGATGTCGCGCGCCCAGACATCCGTGAGCAGCTCACGATCTTGGGGATATTCCGCTTCCTCGATGATCTCATAATCGGCCGAGAGTGCTTCAAAGGTTTCTTCCCATGTTTGCCAGACTTCGATCAATTCATCGAGCGTCTCTCGCCAGACCGGCTCACACTCTTCGAAACCAACGCCCGATGCTTCATTTTCAGCATCACGGTCGAATGCCGCATCGTATTCCCCGTCGATTTCAACTTCATTAAATTCCTCGGCTTTCTCAGCCGGGTGTTCTTCGGGATAAACGAACTCGATTTCCTCGTACGTGCCTTCTTTAGTGGGCTCCAGCGACAACATGGCTTCGGCATATCCCACTTCGAACTCATCCACGCGCTGCGCATTTTGGGTTTTGTTCTCGCGCAACACTTCATCGATCAGCTTTTCGAGGAATACTTCATTGCCCGCTTCGGACAGGTAGCGTTCTGAGAAGACCATCAGATTCGAAATCGCAACGACCATCCCATGCCCGAAGTAGCAGGCGGCAAGGATGGGCTGTCCTTTCACCCACGCCAATGCGAATGCCGGCGCAATTACGTTCAGCAAGTAACCTCCGCTGCCGTGAAAATTGCCCAGGCGGAGTTCGTTTACACCTTCGAGAATGGGATGTCGGGCCATGTCGGCGCGATGGATGGTGACGTCTCCCACCGTGTCGCGAGTGAACGTAATTCCGAATGGCTGGGTCAATGTGCTCAACCTTACCGCATCCGACAGTTTATCCCCCATGACAAGCAGGCAGCCGCCGTCCTTCACGTACTGCTGTATATAGACAATCTCTTCGTCGTGCCAATGATCTGCCTTGCGATGGAACAACCAGGGTTTCTCGGGTCCCCCGACCACGATCATTTTTACCCCATCCAACTTCGAACCCGTGACCGGACCATCTCTTTCCACGATGACGCTTCCTCGCTCGCGCAAGTATTGCTTGAAAGGCAAGAAATCATCCGTCCAGGTTCGTTCCCTATGCGATTCATCGATCACGATTTTCGAGCGCAGTTCGGCCCAGGAGCGATCCAGCGATCGGGAAATTCCATATTCATCTACGGATTTATTCCAAGGCGTTGTAGGAAGGTCGTTGTCTTCCTCCGGCAGAGGGGAAACTCCACGCGACGCACCACAAAATAGGCAGCTGTCCGATTCACGCACGAGCTCTGATCCACACGATTTACATTTCACGATCTACCTCCCGGGACGACTGGCTTTGGATTTGAATCAATAGCTGTGGTGGGGCCAATCTGGTCCTTCCTCGAGATCTGGAAACCAAACACGAAAACGAAAAAGCTGCGTCCCTCCGAATGTGGATCACACGAAAATCACTCGGAAATACATTTGAAAAGCTGTATTCATTATTGCAGAGGGTATCGAGATTGGGCTTTACAGATGGCTTACGAATCAGGATGGCTTTCGTGATGGTCCTGCAGTTTTGTTTCCGGTTTGACGTCGTAGGACGTGAATAGCTGTCCGCTGCCGTCAAACGCGGCCGGATCGTAGTAGAGGCTGCTCAAGCGGCATGCGATCGCGGTATCGAAAAGCGCACCTTCGACGATGCTCGAGGAACGCTTGCCGCCCAGCAGTTTGCCTGCCAGCGTGAGGTAAAGGCGGTCCAAAACGCCTGCGGCCAGAAGAAGGCGATGCACCTTGGGACCCGCCGCAGAACACACCACCCCATACCCCATCGCCAGGAGCGCCGCTTTGAGTTCCCGTCCGTCGACCGAACCGTCTCCTAAGGCAACGACTTCGTCCACTTGACTTTCGACATCCTGGATGAGCGCGGCATCTGCACTTCGAGTCGTGAAGACCAACACCTTTCGATCCCCGCGCCGCAGCGTCTCCGGCAAGGGAAACTTCATACTTCCACTGATCACGGCCAGGTCCGGATAGGGCGGCAAACCGTGCTCGGTGCGCCAATCCATTAAATCGGCCAGATTCGGATCATCGTAGACCCGCAAGATATCCTGGGCTTCCCCGGCTGCATAATCCCGCAAGTAGCGGCCTGTGGTGAGCAGCAGATCCGCCTGGATGGCAAGTTCCTGGAACAACCGCCAATCGCGCGCGTTGGCGATTTGATCCGGAATCGTTTCTCGTCCGATTTGGGGTTCGATCGAAATGCGTCCATCCAGGCTAGTGATAAAGTTGGCGAGCATAAAGAGCCGATTCGAATCAGCTTGATGCTTGCGTAGATCGTGGGCGAGATAAAGGCCTTTCAGCGGAACCTTCCTCGCCGGCAACGGGTAAAGCTGGAGCACCTCATCCGCCACGCGTAACTCTCCTCAGAAGCACGAAGCGAATACCAGATGCTATCTTAGCACCATTCTTCTCTTTCGCCCGGAGTACTATCTTGATCCTTTCACGACTCTGGGAAGGAATATAACAGGGATGACGGGATGAAACACCCGTCATCCGTATTGCCTGCCCCTATCGCGGCGCAGACATCAGGGTTCGTAGAGCACGAAGTCGAACGTCATGCCGGCTTCGTTGTAATGAGTCGGATGCAGCCAACCGTAAACGGTATCCCCGTCGTACACCGTCTCGAAACAGACGTAGACACTTGTCGCATACGAATCGAGCGTGACAGCCGCTTCGTGAATGTACGCCGAGCTCGAACAACTGACTTTCGTCGGTTGAGACGCCACCGCCGCGGCAAATTCGATCGCCGGTTTGGCCTCCAGGATCCCACCGTAGTAGCTGTTGTAGTTGTAGCGGAAACTGGCATCCGAATCGCCGCAGGAAGCCTCCTGCCCGCTGGTCAGGTCAAAACACACCTCGTCCAGCAGCGTAACTCCCTCCATCTGCAGCATGACAAATAAATTGAGGTTGGAAATTGCGGTAACTTTCACTATCGGAAATTCGGATTCGGGTTCGAAGGTGATGTAGTTGAAAGTTAATCCAACGGCATTGAAATCCGTCGGTTGGATCATCCCGTAGACCACATCACCTTCATACTCGGTGTGGAAGCAGTAGAACTTTCCCGTAGACGATTCGGCCGGAAGCGCCAGCTGTAAGGTCAGACCGTAATATGACGCATCCCGACATTCATCCTGGCTGGGAAGAGATTCCCGTCCGCCGGAAAATTCGAGTTCATTCCAGGGTAGAAGATTGCCCCCCTGCTGGCTGGTATAGGTGTATTTTAGATCCGCATGCGGATGCCCACAGCTGATCACTTCTCCGGATACCAGATCGAAACACTGGTTGACCGTCATTGTCTCCCCCATTGCCTTGCTGACCGCATCCACGAACGGATACGGGTTGAGGGCAACGTTCCCATCCGTTGGCGGCGGACTGGTTGGCGTGGATGTCGGCCCGGGAGTGGCCGCTGCAGCCCCGACGACCTTTATTGTGATGCGCAGGGGCGCGTCAGGGGGAGTATCTTGCCCAAAAATCTCACCCGTACCGCTTTGCAAGCGCCACATCGATGTGTAGACCCCCGCCTGCAGCGGAGCCGTCATCTGCAAGGCGAATGTGTGCATCTCTCCCGGGGAAACGACAGCGCCCAAAGAGAAGGACGCAGGAGTACCCAGCGCATCTCCGGACACCAGTGTCAGCATATAATCCGCATCCCAGACGCAGGTGCCCGTGTTTTCAAGCAGCCAGACCACATCGAAGGTCTCGCCTGTCTGAAACGCCTGGCCGGTGGATATGTTTACAGCCCCCGACAGAGCGAAACGGTTTACGCAATCCGGAAGAGTTTGCTGGTGGTTCGCCGATTCCTGCGTCGATTGTAAGGTGGGCGTAGGATCGTTGGCGCTGGCTGCATCGACTTCCTTCGAGCCGTCGACTGAATTGCCGGATTCGAGACTCCAGGTGCAGCCCGCCAGAAACATCGACGTCAAGATAACGATTACAAGGACAGCGAACCAGTGGATGGGTTTCATTTCATTCCTCCCGAGATCTTCCCTTCTCGATCCCGTTATATTGGGTTTGACCAAGACTATCCCGGGGGTGTTAGCAGGTGATGTCCGAAAGGTAAAATATCTGTAACAGGGTGGTAAATTCTCTCGGAAACGTACTCCCGGCCTGCGGTTGAGATGCGCTGTTCGCCATCGCTGGAATGCAAACCATCCACGCCAGAAAATGGGTGGATGGTTATTGCGCAGGGTTGATCCTCGGACCAACCCCGTGCACGATTTCGATTTCATCGAGAGAAATGGGTTGCTATTCCTCTTCCTCACCGATCTGCAGAGAGAGGTAATTTTCGAGGCCCATCTGCTCGATTTGGGCCAATTGCTTCTCCGCCCAATCGATATGCCCCTCTTCCATCTTGAGGATGGTGACGAGCAAATCTGCGGTGCTCTCGTCGCCCAGCTCGCTGGCCAGCGCAATGCCTTCGTTATAAGCCTTGACTGCACCCGCTTCCGCAGCCTGATCGACCTTGATCATCTCGAGTACAGTCGCTCCGAACGACATGGGCAGCAGCTTATCGACCACAGGTCTGCCCTCGAGGAACAGGATGCGTTCGATGAGCCATTCGGCGTGATGCATTTCATCGATGGCCTGACCTTCCTTGGCCTCATGAAGCTCCTGATAGCCCCAGTTGTTGCACATTTCTGAGTGAACCATGTATTGGCTGATGGCGGTCAGTTCATCCGCCAGAAGTGCATTTAGATTCTGAATGAGTTTCGGATCGCCCTTCATTATCTCCCTCCATCATTATTTCATATTTGATTGCGATACATATAAATTATATGGCCTGCACCGCCAATCGCCTAGAGTACATCCAACATCCTGTGAATGATTAATGTCACTAACGGCGTCGATCTGCTCGCATTCGCTTCGGATCAAGGAGCACTGCGCTACATTCTCAACAGGCGCTTCGATCTGCGATATGATTAACATACGAACCATTCGCTCACTAACGGAATATGCACCCCAGAATAGGGAGGATCGAGATGCCCAAAATTACGCATGTTGTCAAGCGAAGTGGAGCGATCGTCCCATTTAACCCCGACCGGATCACCAACGCCATCTATCGCGCCGCAGTGGCCGTAGGAGGCCGTGATCGAGAACGAGCCGAGGAACTGGCACAGCAAGTCGTCAAGAAGCTGGAAGAACAGTGTCCCGAAGGACACAATCCGCACATCGAGGAAATCCAGGACGTCGTCGAAAAAGTGCTCATCGAAAACGGCCACGCCAAAGTGGCCAAGAATTACATCATCTACCGTTTGGAGCGGGCGCGCAGTCGTGATTCCGGCGAACAAACCAGCCGGCCTTCGGGCAACATCCCCTGGGCAAAGCTGTGGCAATCGTTGGATTGGGCGGTGTCGCACAACGTGCACACGATCCAAGCCCTCAACGTTCGCATTCACAAAGGCGAGTTTGCACACATCGTCAGCGAATCCGAAGCCGCTTACGAAGGAGACGTCGATATCGCCTCCGAGATGATCGCGGATCGCCGCGAGGATCTCAAAATGGTCTTGATCAGCGGCCCATCCTCATCGGGTAAAACAACGACGACGCTCAAAATCGAACAGCGCTTGAAGCGCATGGGCATGAAATTCGCTTCTCTCAACGTGGACAATTATTTCTTCGATCTCGAAATGCATCCGAAAGACGAATTCGGAGATTACGACTTCGAAACGCCTCAAGCACTCGATCTTTCGCTAATCAACCAGCATCTCAAGCGCATCGTCAAAGGGGAGGAGGTACGCATCCCGTTCTACGACTTCAAGATCGGAAAACGATCTCCCGATCACACGCCTTTCAAGCTGCAGCCGGGCGAGATCCTGCTCATCGACAGCCTGCACGGCCTTTACCCCGAGATGACCGAACAAATCCCCACCGAGCTCAAGATGAAACTCTACCTCGAACCGCTGCTGCAAATGAAGACCCCGGAGGGGAAATACATCCGCTGGACCGATCTGCGCCTGATCCGCAGGATGCTGCGTGATGCGGAGCATCGCGCCTACAATCCGCAACAGACGCTCGAACACTGGCATTACGTTCGCACCAGCGAAATGCGCAACATCATCCCCTATATCAACACCGCCGACCACATCCTCAACAGCAGCATGCCGTACGAGATCGCCCTCTATCGTCCGCGAATGTTGGATCGTTTCCTCGGGTGGCGGGACCTTTATAAGGACGACCCCCTGCGGGAGGACGCCTATATGCGCGCCGAACGGGTTTGCCACTTTCTCGAAGCCGTCGAACCGGTCGAAGACGATTCCGCCGTGCCGAGGGAATCCGTTTTACGAGAATTCATCGGCGGCGGTCTCGTGCACTGAGTCCGCAGAACGGCGAGCCGCCTAATTTGCAGGCTCGACGATTACCGTGCCCGATTCCCCCACTTCACCCAGCAGTTCGATTTTCGCCGAGGTGAAAGCACAGATCACGTTTGCGTTGGTCAATAAATGTTGGCTGATCTGTGAAGTGCGGAACTCCGATGCCCCTTCGGCAAAAGCCAGCGGGAGCAGGAGTTGATCGGCGAGGTATTGATCCACACAACCGTCGCTTTCGATAAACGCCAAAAGTTGATCCACGGCATGATCCGCCACACGTTCCGCCGGCAAACCGCGTTCCCCCAGACCGAAGTAGCAGGCGCGGCCGTTTTCGAATTCAGCCAGAAGACACAAGATCGAACCCTTGTTAAAGGCAGACATCGTATCAATCTCGATCTCGACACCGCATCCCAGGGTCTTCAAGCGTCCGAGCGCCTGCTTTCGCTGCCGTTCGGAGACGTGCTGCGGTAAATTGCAGGCGATCGAAACCCCGCGAATATCACGAAGATCACCCCGCTCCATCAAACGAAGGGACGAAATCTCTCCCACCGGGTGAATGCTCGCCTGGAGACACCCGCCACCTTGCGGGAAGAAACCCGCTCGTTCGAGGGATAAATCGAGGCGGTAGCCGCAGCGCGTCAGATAATGCGCCCACTGCCAGTCGAGATACTGGTAGCAAGGACTCCAGCGCACGTGCGTTCCGCCGATAATGCTCAACTTCGATGGCCTATCCGCAAAACTCAACGGGAGATAGATCGTCTGCAAGACGAGACTCGTCGCACCGGCTGTTCCGATTTCAAAACGATAATTCCCCGGGTGCAACGCGGCGGGCTCGAACGTGATGTTCGTTGAATCCAGGTGAGCGCCATCGACGATCGCTGCAGATATGTGCGCCGCCGCTTCGAGGGACTTCAAGTGCTGAGCGCGCAGGCCGGGTTTCGAGCGCCGCGCTCGGATCCTGTGGATACGCATCGCTTTTCCGGTCACGATCGACAACGCCAACGCGCTGCGCAGAATTTGCCCCCCACCCTCTCCTTGAGAACCATCGATTTCGATCACTACCGCTCCTGCAATGCACTTCCCCAACCGGCCGCAGCCATTCTAGCAAACAAACTCGAAAACCGCCTGCAAAAAAGCAATACCCGCCTCACAAATCCCTTGCCGGGTCGCATCGGCATCCTCCCGATAAGAACTCGAGGCGAATGGACGGTTAGCAACCAGGAGTTCATGATCACCGACGGATATTGCGTCTTTCGCGTGATATGATGTTGAAATGAGAAAGAAAAGATGCCGATCGCCAATCGAGCATCCAGGTACCTGCCATGCCGAACAGTGATTTGATACTCTCCCTTGCGAAGGTCCTCGTCGCCGCTGCCTGGGCCGACGAAGAGGTTTCCCACGACGAAATCAACGCCCTGAAAGACCTGCTCTTCCACTTGCCCGGTCTGTCGGCCAGGGATTGGGCGGAACTGGACATTTACATCGATTCGCCGATCGACCCATCGGAGAGAAACCGCTTGCTGCAAGACCTGCGGACAGCAATCCGGACCCGCCAGGATAAGGAGCTCGCCTCTGAGACTTTGGAACAGTTGATCCAGGCGGACGGCACCGTCACACCCGAAGAGCGCGCCGTTGCGGACGAAATTCAATCCACGATCGATTCGATCAACACCAACATATTCAGCCGCATGGGGAAGATGATACTCGTCTCGGCGAAAAAACGGTCACGGACTGTAGCCGGAACCGCCAATCGGGAACGGTACCTGGAAGACTTCATCCGCAACCGCATCTACTACAAGTTGAAACGAAAACTGGGGGAAAACGAGGCGGATATCCCGCTTTCCGACGACGAATTCCGAAAGCTTTGTCTGGCCAGCGGGCTGCTTTCGCGCGTCGCCTTCGTAGACAAAGACGTCACGACGGAAGAAAAAGCGTCGATCGTGGAAATCCTGCGCAGCAGCTGGGACCTCCGGCGGGAAACGGCGGCGTTGGTTGCCGAGACTGCCATCAGCGCCTTTGAAGAAGGCATAGACTACTATCGTCTCTCTCGAGAGTTTTTCATCGCCACGGACGAAGAAGAGCGCATCAAATTCGTACGTGCGCTCTTTCAAGTTGCAGCCGCTGACGGCGATCTATCACACGACGAAACCGAGGAAATCCGCAAGATCGCACAGGTCCTCAAGTTATCCCACAAGCAGTTCATCGACTCCAAATTGAGCGCCCGATCCTGAGCGTCATTTTTTCCAACTTGGGCGTACAGCGAGAAGCAAACCAAAGTTACCCCAAAGAAACGAGCATCCCTGTGCTGCAGGGATGACTGCGAGATTCGTCGACCCCCTTTTTATGACTTATTTGGAATATCCCGCCCGGTGCAGGTGCTCGGCGGCGGCAGACGTAATCGGGATTGTCACCTGTACGCGCGTCCCCTTACCTTTGGCGCTATCGATGTGCAGCAACCCGTTGACCAACTCGGCGCGTTCGCGCAGGTTGATCATTCCGAGAGAGCCGCGTTGATTGTAATTTTCTTCCACCGCAGCCACGTCGAACCCCACCCCGTCATCCTGTATCTCGAGAAACAACATATCGCCCTTGCGCTTCAAACGGACGTAGATGTGCTCGGCCTGCGCATGCTTGCGGGCGTTGTTCACCGCTTCATCCACGATGAAGAAAATCACGCCCTGCTTCCCGACCTCGATGTTCTTCCCCACGCCGTCATCCGCTTCTATAATCACATTCTGATCGTGCGCCTCGTGGATCTTCTCCGCCAGCTGTCGGATCGCAGGCAGCAAACCTTCCGATTCCAGCACCAAAGGCCGCAGCGTAAAGAGCATCTGGCGGATTTCCTTGGTCGTCCGCCGCGCCAATTCTTCGATCTTGAAGAGCTCCTCGGCGGCCGAGTCGGGATCGCGGGAAAGAAGACGGCGGGCAAAATTCACGCGCATGGCGATGGCGCCGATGGACTGCGTGGGCCCATCGTGCAGGTCGCGCGCCAATTTCTTCTGCGCTTCTTCCTGGATTTCCATGATCCGTTCTTTTTCCTGCTCGAGCTCGCGGTAGAGCTGCGCGTTTTGCAGCGCCACCATGGCTTGATTGGCGACAGCGGCGATGATCTCCAAACGATCCGGAGTGAAATAATCCGCGTGAGGATGGGCAAACAGCAACAATCCATACGCTTCGATACCGACGATCAAGGGCATACAAACAGCGACCTTGCACGAACGCATGCCTACCAGACGCTGCAGCTCCGGATCGCTGCTCGGATTGGAAACCATGCGCGGCGATCCGCTCGATAAAGACTCCTCGAGAATTCCTTGTTCGCCCGAAAACTTAACCCGCATGTCGGCATGGGTTAGTCCCCGCGCAGCGGCAATGTAAAGTGCATCGTCCGTAAAAAGCAGCAAAGCGCCGACGATCTTGCTCGCCGGCAAGCCGGGTTCGTCGAGGACCCCATAGGTCAGATCGAGAGTCATCTCCAGGACGCGCTCGTAATTCAACGTGGCGCTCAATGACGTCGTCATACTCAAAAGCGATCGCAGCTGCTGTAACTGCCGCTGCAGCAAATGCTCGCGGTCGGAAACCGACATCTTGGGCGGTTTCTCGTCTTTGGGACGATCCCGATTTCCGAAAAGATCGTTCAGAAAAGCGACGACCGGCAGGAGGGCCAACAACGAGGAAGCATCCATGCGCTGCCCGAGAATAGAGGATAACTCGGTGATGATCGTTTGTATGGATTGATGCCAATCAAGCATTTACCAATTCTCCGGGCATACCTTCCGCAGTATTCGATCCTCGATCCGCAGCACACGAACGTCGAAGTTACAAGAGGTGAACATCCACGGATCACATTTCAACGTCACCTGCACTCTATTCCTACAAGTATGCACCACGAAGACCGCATATCGTGTTTACAATCAACCTACAAACTGCGCGCAGGCGCTTTGCGGCTCGAACCAAACGCCGGTTAACGATTATCCAGCAGGGCCCACCGAGACGTAGACACGATTCGTCAGCTCTCGTTTGAGCGTGTGAATATCTCCCGTGCCGACGACCCGGATTTCGATCATGTCGGAAAGCGGTAATCGTCCGATGACTTCCACCAATGCGCCGAGTTGCAGGCCGATTTTGTGTAAATAGCGCAAGGCTGCCGGGTCATCGTCCAGAACGCGGGAAACACATGCCTGCCGCCCGACCCCGAGTTCTGTCAATTGGGTTTCGTCGAGATGCGGCAGATTTCCTTCCATATCCGGAATGGGGGAACCGTGCGGGTCGAGTTTGGGATCGCCCAACATTGCCGCGATGCGTCTTTCGAGATTTTCCGATATCACGTGTTCCAAACGGTCGGCTTCGGAGTCCACCTCGTCCCAGGAAAAACCGAGCGCCTCGGTCAAGTAGAGTTCGACGAGGCGGTGGTGGCGGATGACCTCCAGCGCGATCTTCTCGCCGGCCGGCGTCAGCCGGACCCCGCGGTAACGTTCGTAATGGATCAACTGCGGATCCCACGTCGAGAGTTTCTTCAGCATGCCGGTGGCAGAAGCCCGGGTGACCTTCATTTTGTCCGCCAACGCAGACGTACTCACCCGCTCGTTGCCTTCTTCGCGTTGGATCTCGTAGATCGCTTTTAGATAATCCTCCACGGCGGAGGAAAGCGGCTTCATCGCATGATCCTCAATCGCACACATCCTTCAGGCTGCATTGTACTGGCGCAATCCAACCTCGTCAACGCGGCCATTTACAACTTGCCGATCAGTCAGGACGAGAAGGGCAGATGTCAACTCATCTGCAGCCAATTGCGCTACTACATGAAGGAGAAATTGGAATGGCGGGTTAAGACTCCGCCTTCATCGTTCGGGCGTCCTTTGCCAGGAGGTGCAGCCCGAAAAGACCGAGCAGTAAAACGGTCAAACCCAACAGCTGCACACTGCGTACGCCGCCGAATACGATCTCGCTGTCTCCCCGAAACGCTTCCAGGAACACACGGCCGGCGGCGGACGCGGCGATGAATGTGAGGAACAGAAACCCGGGAAAAGGAGCCACGAGCTTGAGCCGGCTGACGATGCAGAACAGCAGCAAGGCGGCCGCGATCTCGTACACCTGTGACGGATGCCGCGCGGCGCCCCACAACTGCAGCGCCCAGGGCAGCGAGGTCGGCGCACCGTACGCATCCCCGCTGGCGAGGTGGGAAAATCCGACGAAGATAGAAAACAGCGCCAGGCTGGGCGTGAATGCATCCAGCGTCGTCCACAATGGCAAATCCCTGCGCTGGGCATAGATCAACGCTGCGATCGAGCCGGCGAGCAGCCCGTCTCCCAGCGACATCGTGCTGGTGTTGAGTGAGAAAACGTCCGGCAGGACGTTCACGTAGGCATCGATGTGGCGCAGGACGTACCCCAGACGTGCGCCCAAGATGCCCCCGATCAAGCCGATGAAGACGAGATTGTTGAGCGGGTTGGCAGAGAGCTGTCTGCGGCCGGCTTCCCGGTCGATGGTCAGTGTGGCCAACCAAACGCCTCCGATGAGTAAAAGCCCCGGCAGCGGTAAGGCCAGAGGCCCCAGGTTCACGATCGGAAGCATTACTGCGCCTCCTCGAGCAAGTCCATCACGATACTTCGAAGCGTGGCTTCGTTCAACGGCCCACCGATGATCACCCGGCGGATGATGCCGCCCGGATCGACGAAGTAGGTGCTCGGCAAGGCGCGCATCCCGTACGACCTCGCCACCTCACCATTGCGGTCGAAGGAGATGGGAAACGTCAGACCGAGTTCGTCGGCAAAGGCGATCGCTTCCGCCGCCGAATCCTGATAGGTCATGTTCACTCCGAGCACGACCAGATCCTGCGCGGCGAATTCCTCGTAAAGCGCCTGAAGCGCAGGCATCTCCGCACGGCACGGAGGGCACCAGGATGCCCACAGATTGACCACGACGACGCGGCCGCGGAGCGCAGTCAGCGATACGGCTGCGCCGTCAAGCGTGTCGAGTTCGAAATCCGGCGCCAAAAAACCTTCCTGCGGAATCGCGATCCCCGCGCTGGAAATTTCCGCATCGGAGACCATCGATGCGCCTGTCCAGGCCACGCCCAGCAACATCACCAAGGCCGTGAAGGCCGTCCAGCGCTTTCGGTCCCGCATGAAGGGGACGATGCGCTGCATCGTGAAATGCATACCTGCTTTTCTCTCCCTCAGAGCCATACCTTCCGTTGAACAGATCAACACCCGTTCGATTCGGGATCGGATCAAGGCGCTTCCAGACCATGCTGCGCCAACAAATCTCGATTCGTCATCAGTGATTGGGTCGAACCATCATAGACGATCTCTCCCTCATCGATCACCACGGTGCGTTCGAACAACTCGGCCACCATGGGGATATCGTGCGTAGAAACGAGCATGGTTTGCGGCAGATCATGCAGCAGATGGATCAAACTGCGGCGAGCGCGCGGATCCAACCCCGCCGTCGGTTCATCGAGCACCAGGATTTCCGGATCCATCGAAAGGACGGTGGCGATGGCCACGCGCTTCTTCTCGCCGCCGCTGAGATGGTGGCAGACCCGATCGCTGTAGCCGCGCAATTCAACCGCTTCGAGGGCTCGCTGCACGCGCGCACGCACGTCGGCTTCGGGCAATCCCATGTACAGCGGTCCGAAGGCGACGTCGTCGAACACCGTTGGTGAAAACAACTGATCGTCCGGATCTTGAAAGACCAACCCCACGGAGGATCGAATTTCACCCAGCGTGTGTTCTTCAACGAGCGTCCCGCAGACGCGGACTTCTCCTCGGTCTCTGAGAATGCCGTTGAGGTGCAGCATGAGCGTCGATTTGCCTGCGCCGTTGGGACCGACGAGTGCGACCTTTTCGCCGGGCGCAATGTAGAAGCTCACGCCGCGCAATGCGGCGCGTCCATCCGGATACGTAAACTGCAGATCACGCACTTCGATCGTGTGATGCATTGCTCAAACCATCCAATCTACGCTCAACGGGACGATCAGCAGCAAACCGACCGTCACGAGCGAAATCCAATCCTTGGCGCGCATATGAAAATGAGTCAACGAGCGCATCTGACCGTCGTAGCCACGGGACAGCATGGCCGCATAGACGCGCTCACTGCGTTCGATCGCTCTCAGGAAAAGGCTGCCCACCATGGCGCCGGCGGCCTTTCCCTGCCAGAGAAGCGATCGACGACGACTGCCCGGAACGCGTGCACTGCGAGATGCGCGCGCCCGCATCATGCGGGTTGCCTCGTCGGCCAAGACGAAGAGATAGCGGTACATGAAGCCGATCGTCGAAACCAAAACCCGCGGAAAGCGGAGCGATCCCAATGCCCAGAGGAGATCCTGGAATTGGGTAACCGCCGTCAGCAGGATCGCCGCCTGAACGGCCAGCCAACTGCGCGCCAGGATGCTCAGGAAGCGGATCAAACCCGGCTCGCTAACCCCCCAGTTCAACCCCGGAATCCGCCAGATCACCTGGCCCGGCGAAGTGAACGGCACGGCGAGGGCGGCGAGCACGAAAGGCAGTACGATGAACGACCTGCGGATCGTGAAGAATATACCCAATCGCGTGAGAAATGTAGCCAGGAGCAAAAGCAGGAAGAAAAAAGCGAACGCCCACCACGTGCCTTCCGGCGTCAGGCTGACGGCCAGGATGTAGCCAAACGCCGCCAGCAGCTTCACGCGCGGATCCAGGCGATGCAGGAAACTCGGCTGCAATCGGTAAAGGTCTGTGAGATGGTAGTGCAAGGATCAATCCCCTGCGGCTTCACTCCGTGTGGTGTTCCGTCCCACAAACCATGCTACCACAAACACGAGCAGTGTACCCAAGGCGACCGCCACGATCGTCGTCAGAACGGGGTTGGCGATGAAAGGCACGGTGTAATCCGGCAGGATCGAGTAGGTCGGATCGAGTGCGCGGTCGAGAAATCCATTTTGTTCGGCGACGAATTCGAGGCCATCCGGGGACGCTGAAGCCAGCGGAGAGAACAATGCCACGACCAGGGCCACGAGCAAGCCTGCGGCGATAATGTTGGCGCTGCGGCGGCCAGGCGCGTTTTCACCTTCTACGAGCAATCCGTTCGAAGCCTTTTGCAATAAAACGAGCGCCCCGACGGTGATCAAACCTTCACCGACTCCGATCAAGGCGTGAACGCCCGCCATCGCCGGCAGTCCCAATTGAATCGGCGAGGTGCCTGAGACCGCCAACTGCAGGGCAGTGGCCAGAGCGGCCACTTCCACGGAAAGCCAGGCGCCGGTAAACGCGGCGGCCAGGCGAGAACGCGTACTGTCCCCCGTCACGCGACGCACGAACGAATACGTCGCGGAACCGACGAAAGCGGTCAAGACGCCCATGTTGATGATGTTCCAACCCATCACCAGCAGGCCGCCGTCTTGAAACAGAAGTCCTTGCATGGCGATGACCGCCGTCATGATCAGCGTCGCGGCCCACGGGCCTAAAAGAATGGCCGCCAACGCACCGCCCAGGAGATGCCCCGATGTGCCTGCGGCGATGGGAAAATTGATCGCCTGTGCGGCGAAAATGAACGCCGCCAGGATGCCCATGAGCGGGACCTGCCGGTCGCCCAGTTGATTCTTCGTCTGGCGAATCGCAACCGTGATGAACACGAACGCGAGCGCCCAGCCGACGATGGCGACGGGTGTGGAGAGAAATCCATCCGGAATGTGCATTTCATTAAGTGAAAACAGCATGACTTGAAATCCTCCTCTTTTCAGGTCACCCCTTGTCGCGGCACGCAGCACAAAGGCCAAACAACGTCAGGTGATTGGGATTGACGGAAAAATCCGTTTCCGCAGAAACGTTCTGAACGATCCGGTTGAGAACCTCCGGATCGACGTCGAAAACGGCGTGGCATTGTTGACAAACCAGGTGGCCGTGTGGATTGCAGGGATCGCGCAGCGCAAAAAGAGACGGGTTGGAACCATCGTTGAAGAGATCGATCATCCCTGCTTCGTGCAGGGACTCGAGCGTACGATATACCGTTGCCAGGTTCAAACCCGGCAATTTTCGCCGCGCATCGGAGTATATGTCTTGGGCACAAAGATGCCCCGATTTGTGCGCGATGGTCTCCAGGATCACGGTGCGCTGCGGGGTCACCCGATAGCCCTTCGATCGAAGATCGTTCGCCAGCCTTTCACCACACGACATGCGCAAATCCTTGCAGTTGCAATTATTTGCATATAGAATATCATCCTTAACCCGGCGGGTCAAGGTCCGGATGGGTTACTCCGCAGTAAACCAAGACATTGCAGCGTGTTCCACGGTACAATGTATGAATACCGTGCGCCCGAGCATAAGGAAGACTCATTACAGATCGTTTGGCTTCAGTTCGCCTCAACAAAGGAGACATCCATGCCGAAAGATACATTGACCATCACCGACAATCGAACGGGTAAGAGTTATGAGTTGCCCGTCAATCACGAAACCATACGCGCCATGGACTTGCGCCAGATCAAGGTCAATGAGAACGATTTCGGTATGATGAGCTACGACCCGGCGTTTACCAATACCGCCTCAGCGAAGAGTGCGATAACGTTCATCGACGGCGCCAGGGGTATTCTGCGCTATCGCGGCTACCCGATCGAGCAGCTCGCCGAGCAAAGCACGTATTTGGAAGTTGCCTATCTCCTCCTGAACGGCGAACTACCCACGCAAGAACAGCTTGATGCCTGGGTCCATGAAGTGACTCACCGTACGTTCATCCACGAGAATCTCAGGCGGCTGATCCAATCCTTCTGCAACAATGCGCATCCGATGCACATGTTCATCAGCACGTTGGCGGCAATGTCCTCCTATTATCCCGATGCCAGACAGGTGGACGACCCCGAGGTGCGTCACCATCAAATCCGGCGCATCGTCGCCAAGGTTCCCACGATCATCGCCTACTCCTACCGCCACTTGCAGGGTCTTCCCATCGTGATGCCGGACAACGATCTTTCCTACACCGGCAACTTTCTCAACATGCTCTTCAAGATGACCGAGACCAAATACAAACCCAACCCCATCTTCGAGCGCGCCCTGGACGTGCTCTTCATCCTTCACGCCGACCACGAGCAAAACTGCAGCGCCAGCGTGATGCGCGCCATCGGATCGGGGAAAGCCGATCCCTTCTGCGCCATGACGGGCGCCGCAGCATCGCTTTCCGGTCCGCTGCACGGCGGCGCAAATGAAGCCGTACTGCGCATGCTCAAAGAAATCGGCACGGTGGAAAGCGTGCCCGAATATATCCAGCACGTCAAAAATGGGGAGTTCCGCTTGATGGGATTCGGGCATCGCGTTTATAAAAACTACGATCCTCGGGCCGTCATCATCAAGAAAATCGCCGATCAGGTGTTCAAGGTGACCGGACGCAATCCCCTGCTCGACATCGCTCTCGAGCTCGAACGTGTCGCCCTGGAAGACGAATACTTCGTCTCGCGTAAGCTGTATCCCAACGTCGATTTTTATTCCGGGATCATCTACCAGGCGATGGGGCTGCCGATCGATATGTATACCGTGCTGTTCGCCATGGGCCGCACCGTCGGTTGGCTGACGCAATGGCAGGAGATGCTCGGCGATCCCGAGCAGCGTATCACCCGACCGCGGCAGGTGTATATCGGCGCCGAAAAGCGGGATTACGTCCCCATCGAAAAACGCTGAAGCGCAGCCCGTATTATCCCGCCAAACTGAATTCAGCTTCTCCGGGAGTTCCTACCTGCGTATTTTGGATTGAAGCAGGCTTAAAGTACTCTTTGACAGCCCCCCTGCGTCCCGTGTATTATCTGATGCAGAAGCGCTTGGTTGCCAGCAATCTAAGTATCTAACGAGCAGATGACATCCATCTTCCTGGGCTGCATCGCGTTTGCCCTCATTGCCGTGTACGATTGGGCGGCGATGCACAGAATCTCACGGCTCAAGCCGCTTTTCTTGTCGAGCGGGGGCGTATTTCTCTTCGGACTTCTGGGCGTTTTGTCCACACCGTCCGCGGCCGAGTTCGCAGGCTGGGTGCGTGTGTCGGCCTGGATCGGCCTGGTTATTTTCGTGTCGCTGATGCTGTATTCCGTCCTCATCGAAATTCCACTCAAAACACCGCGCAATCATCCTGCCGATCACCCCTATCTCGTCGACACCGGAACCTACGCACTCAGCCGGCACCCCGGCGTCTTATGGTTCGCCGGTGCCGCGGTGTGTATGCTATTGCTCCACCCTTCCCGGTTTACGCTCAGCGCAGCCATCGCCTGGACGCTCATGGACGTTGCACTCGTCTGGGCGGAGGATCGATTCTTCTTCCCGAACACCTTTCCAGATTATTCGGATTACAAAATGAGGACACCGTTCTTAATCCCCAATCGAACGAGTTTGCGTAGATGCCTGCACACGCATACTGTTAATCGCGAAAGCAAAAAAATCGACTTCAATGTACATTAGGAAGGAAGATTCCTGTCCAATAAAGAAAAATCTTCCAGAGGAGTAGAGACAATGATCACCGCCAGGGAGCTTCTCAAACAAGGCAAACGGAAAGAAATTTGGGAAATGTATTGTGGATTTCTCGATTTGCATCTTAGTGAATTCATGGAAATCCAACGGGAATTACTACTCGAACAAATCCAAATCCTTAGTCAATGCAAATTAGGACAAAAATTACTCGGTGGTCAAGTACATCAAAGTGTAGCGGCATTTCGCGAAAATGTTCCCTTAACCACTTATGCGGATTACGAACCCTACCTGTCAGACAGAAATGAAGACGTGCTGCCGGGCGAGACATTTATCTGGGCACGAACATCCGGGAAAACTGGCGGCGACACATTCAAATGGGTTCCATATTCCCGGAGCATGTACCAGCAGTTCGGCAGGCGGGTGGTTAGCGCAATGCTCGTCGCCTCCTGCAAGAGTAAGGGGGAAGTGAATATAGAAGTCGGGGACATCGTCTTAATGACCACAGCACCTCCGCCCTATATATCTGCCTTTGTGAGCCGCTCTACCCAAGAACAAGCACCTGTGAAATTCATTCCGCCGCTCGAAGAGGGGGAGAAAATGGATTTCCAGGATCGCATTGAGAAAGGCTTTGAGCTCGCCATCGTAGAGGGAATGGATTTTTTCTACGGTTTGGCGAGTTTGATGGCGAAAATCGGGGAGCGATTCGAGCACGGCTCGGGCAGCATCGCATTCAACCGCAGCATGTTCAAGCCAAATGTGCTCCTGCGCCTGATTACGGGTTTTCTCAAGGCAAAAATCAACCGAAGAGCGATGCGGCCAAGCGACATCTGGAAGCTCAAGGGAATAATGACTGGCGGTACCGACACCGATATCTATAAGGACCGCATCGAACATTATTGGGGTATCAAACCTTTGGAGGGTTACGGTTCAACGGAGGGATTCGCCCTAGCCATGCAACTTTGGAACTTCAATGGGATGACTCTCTATCCCGACACCAATTTCTACGAATTCATCCCCTATGAAGAACACAGTCGGAGCATGCAGGATCCCACCTATACACCGAAAACCCTTCTGTTGGACGAACTGGAACCCGGCATTTACGAATTGGTTTTCACCAACTTCCACGGCGGAATATTCACACGCTATCGTATTTTCGATTTGATCGAAGTCATTTCCCTGCGAGATGATGAACTCGACATTGATATTCCCCAAATCCGTTTTTACTCGCGCGCTGGCGACGTGATCGATCTCGCCGGGATGGTTCGGCTGACAGAGAAAACGATCTGGCACGCCATGGAAGCCTCGGGGGTGTATTACGAAGATTGGATTGCCCGAAAGGAAGATGTAAACGGTGAACCAATTCTACACATCTACTTCGAAGAGAGCAGACCCAACAACCAATCATTAGATGAGATCAAGGCCGCGATTCACACGGAATTAATGAAAACGGATCAGGAATATACGGATCTCATCACCATGCTTGGAGGCGATCGTTTGAAAGTGACCCAACTTCCAACCGGTGCTTTCGCTCACTACATGGAGCAGCAAAAACAGGCCGGAGTCGATTTGGGGATACTCAAACCGTCACGTATGCATCCGAGCGATGACGCGATTCGCCGATTGATGCAAAGCATAGGATAATAAATAGGATATGTACTGGGGCATTAACACCATCATACCCCTGCTCGCCGCTTTGGCTTACGGCATTTTGTTTGTCATTGTCGCGCGTGCCAGACCTACGACAAACGCCAGGCGCGCGTTCCGTGTTTACCTACTGGCCATGTTCTCCTGGTCGTTTGGTTCGTTCGTCAGCCACAGCGGCTTCGGAAGCACACTCCATTGGTCTCGGTTGCTGTCTGCCTCCGCAATCACCGCTCCATTAACGATCTTTTATTTTGTCGAAAACGTTCTGGATGTAGAGCATAAATGGGATCGTTGGGCCTACCTGGTCGGCATTGTAAATGCCGTATTGGCCTTCTTTACGAACCTCGTAGCGCCATCGGCCATGATCGAAAATGGCAATCTGGAAATTGCGAGAGGACCTCTCGTCTATATTGTGGCCGTACCGGGCTACAGCTTGTTCGTATACAGTCTGGTGATGCTTATCCGCCGCTTCCGAAACACTTCGGATCCGATTGAACGTAATCGCCTGCGGTATCTGGTCATCGGCACAACGATCGTGATCACCGCTACGCTGGTCAACTTCACCGATCTATCAAAATACCCGATCGACATCGCAGCCAACTTGGTAAATGCGCTGCTCATTTCATACGCTATTGTGCGTCACGAGTTGTTGGATATTAACATCGTCATCCGCAGAGGACTCTCCTACAGCACGTTGATTCTCATCCTGGCCGCCACCTATATCCTTCCCGTCATTCTCTATGACGTCCTTCATTCCGAATTAAAGATTGACAAGCCTATGCCGAAATACCTTCTGGCTTTTGTCATCGCTTCCCTTGTCGCTGTAGCTTCGCATGGCCTATATGGCAGGATTCGAGATCGAATTGATCGTTTTTATTTCCGTGAGCGATACGATGGCTACAGGGTAATCCAGCAGCTAGGCGAGCAAATCACGGGCACACTCGATCTTGACCAGATTGTTCCATCGATGTTGGATAGCCTCGTCGACACTCTCCACCCAAAGTGGGTTGGACTTTTATTGAAAGATCCGTCGACGGGCAATTTCCACCCAACGGCTTCAAGAGGCATTGGCGAAACTATATCCGACTTCCATATGCGCGCAGATCACCCGGTCTGCCGTTGGCTTGCGCGAGAAGATAGGATACTATCGGCCAAGCAGTTACAAATCCATACCTATTTCATCGGCATGTGGAGTAAAGAAAGGGAACAGCTCAATAGATTATCGCCAAACCTCTTTGTCGCGCTGCGCGTGAAAGATGGGCTGAGTGGCATACTGCTGATCGGACCGAAGAAATCCGACGAGACGTACACCCTTGAAGACATCGATCTCTTCTCAACTTTTGCCAATCAGGTCGCTGCCTCGTTGGACAACGCACGTCTATTTAAAGCCATCAATGTTCGCCTCGCCGAACAAGTCGCCCTGCTCGAGATCGGCAACAGCCTGGCGCACGCCTCCGAGCTGGACGACATCCTGCAGCTCGTCGTCAAGCACGCCTCCCCCGCCGACACGCCCACGGCGAAGGCGACCATTCACCTCATCGATCACGACAGCCAGCGGCTGCTGCCGCGCGCCGTTTCGCAATCGAGCGGCGAACCCGCCCACGCCGTCGGCTTCGACCCGAATCAAGGCATCGCCGGGCGCGCCGTCCACGAGAAGAGGCTCATCTACGTGCCCGACGTAAACAAGGAACCCGATTTCGTCAACACCAACGAGGATTTCAGATCCCTGATCGTCGTACCGCTCATCATCGAAAACGTCCCCGAGGGTACGCTCAGCGTGACCAGTCCCCACGTGGATGCTTTCGACGAAGACACCATCCGCCAACTGACGTCCCTCGCGAATCAGGCTTCGATCGCCCTGCGCAAGGCCCAGATCACGGAACGCCTGCGCAAATCCAATGCGGAATTGGAGCAACGTTCAAAGGAACTCGAAGCCAGCATCGAGGAATTGAAGTCCACCCAGCGTCAGCTCATCCAGGCCAGCAAACTTGCCTCGATGGGCACACTCACGGCCGGAATCGCACACGAGATCAACAACCCCCTGGCGGGTATCAAGCTCTTCGCCCAAAACACAAAACGCGCCCAAACATCCGGAAATCTCAAGCCCGAGAAGATGATCGAAAACCTGGAAAAAATCAGCAGTCTGGTGGACAAGGCCGCAAAGATCATCGAACACCTGCGTACGTTCTCCAGACAGGCAACGGGGCACATGGAATTGATGCGTGTGAATCAGGCGGTAGAAGATTCGTTAAGTATGCTCTCCGAACAACTGAAACTGCAGAACATCGAAATCCACCTGCAGCTCGATGAAAACCTGCCCCAAGTACGAGGCGATACCAATCAGATCGAACAAGTCGTGCTCAACCTGATCACCAACGCACGAGACTCTCTCGATCGTGCCGAAAAAAAGGAAATATCGCTGCGAACGTACCAGGATAACGGATCGGTCGTGATCGAAGTTGTCGACTCCGGGAGCGGCATCCCGTCCGAGATCATCGAAAACGTCTTCGATCCATTCTTCACGACCAAACCCGTGGACAAAGGGACGGGCCTGGGCTTATCCATAAGTCACGGAATCGTGGAGCTCCATGGCGGAGAGATCGAAGTCGAGAGCACACCCGACAAAGGATCCATATTCCGGGTCAAACTGCCTGCCGTGGAAAATGGAATGGCAAACGACTGATGCAAGAGACGGCTCACATCCTCATCGTTGACGATGAGCCTTCCGTCCGCGAAGGCCTCAGTGACATGCTCTCCATCTGCGGGCACATCGTCACCTGCGCCAACGACGGCCAACAGGGTTTGGAACTCTTTCATAAGGCGCTCGAACGAGACGAGCTCCCCCCGTTCGACATTCTCATCTTCGACATCAAGATGCCGAACATGTCGGGGCTGGAATTGATGGAACGCGTCGTCAAATTGGATCCCGAGATTCCCATCATCATCATCACGGGCCACGGCGATTCGAACACGGCCACCTATGCACTTGCTGGCGGGGCGTACGACTACATCACCAAGCCGCTCGAACCGGACCTGGTGCTGGATGCCGTCATGCGCGCCCTGGCGATCGGCCGTTTGAGACGGCGGTTTAAGAAAACCGTTCAGAATGTTGGTGTCATCGGAGCCATCACTTCCGGAATCGCGAAAGAACTGGATACGCCCCTCAACAACATCACGCGGGCCGCCGAAGAACTCTCCAAACAGCTCAATCAAATCAAACACCTCACCAGTCTCACCCTGCAGGCGGATGACCTGCCCGAAACGAACATCCCCATCGCAGACATCGACATGGATCCCGCCTATAAACAGATCGAGGTGATCACACGTTCCGTGCTGCACTGCATCCGCTTGCTCGAAGCCCTGAATTTGCAGCCCCCACAGGATCACTAACCTCCGGATAATTTTGCATC
>DAOUEE010000223.1:0-20025 GCA_034430695.1 Anaerolineales bacterium
CGTTTTGGATTCCGCCGGGATCGAAACTCTCGCAGAGGATCGTATCGTACCGGATCTCGAGACGCGCATCGAAGATGGGGAGGTCATTCAGGTCACCCTTGCAGACCTGGTGACCGTAGAGGGGGACCGTCGATCGGTGCCCGTCCTGACGGCGGCCCTTGCTCCGGCGGACATCCTCGCTGCGGCAGGTTTCGATCTGCTGCCGTCCGACAGAGTGTGGGTAGATGGGATACGCTTGAAGGATCCCGGCCTCGTGCCCGAAAAAAGGCCGCAGTACGTTCGCGTCGAGAAAGCCGTGGGCGTTCGCATCGACGTCGATGGGGTGAGGCAGGAAATCTATTCCGCCGCACCGACCCTGGGGGAAGCGCTGTGGGAGAACGGCTTCTCGCTGCACGAAGGTGACCGCTTGATTCCGGACGCGAATACACCGCTGGACGAGGTTGAACTGGCGATACTCGATCGCGCCCGCCCGATCGTCGTTGAAGTCGATGATCGTGAAATCGAGACGCTCGCGGGCGGCTCGACGGTTGGCGAAGTACTGGAACAGGCCGGCATCACCCCCGTGGGTTTGGATTACGTGCTCCCGGGAGAAGAACAGCCCGTTCCGCAAGACGGTCACATCGAGGTCGTACGCGTCATCGAGGAGGTGATCGTCGAGATGGAACCGTTGAACTTCGAGACGGAATATCAACCCGCTCCCGATCTGGAACTCGATTCGATCGAGGTTTTGGCCCAGGGAACGTACGGCGTTTTGGCCAATCGCATCCGCATTCGAAGCGAGAACGGCGTGGAAGTGGCGCGTGATCTGGAGGACGCTTGGGAGGCCGTCGAACCCTCGCCGCGCATCCTGGGCTACGGTACGAAAATCGTCGTGCGCACGCTCAACACACCCTACGGAACGATCGAGTACTGGCGCGCCGTACCTGTTTACCAGACATCCTATTCTCCGTGCAACCTGGGCGTGAATTACTGCGGGGAGAAAACGGCCAGCGGGAAGAAATTGGCCCACGGCATGATCGGGGTTATTCGCAGTTGGTTCTACAAGATGCAGGGCTGGCCCGTTTACGTTCCGGATTACGGAACCGCCACAATCGAGGACATCGGGGCGGGCATTCCGGGCAAGAATTGGATCGATCTGGCTTACACGGATGAAGAATACGTGATCAAGTACGGCTGGACCACGTTGTATTTCCTCACGCCCGTGCCGCCCTTGAATCAAATTCCTTGGATTCTACCTTGAGGGGAACAGCGATGATCACACGTAAATTCTTTTTCCTTCTCGCGTTCGCCATATTCGTGTTCTCGGCTTGCAGCGTGAGCGGCGAGCCTGATCGCATCGTCGAGGACTATTTCAATGCGATCGCCTCCGGCGACGCTGTCCGTGCCGCGAATCTGTCCTGCGCGGCGTGGGAAGATCGGGCGCGCACCGACGCTGATTCGTTTCTCAACGTCGACACCACGATCGAGGAGATGCACTGCTCGATCGTCTCGGAGACGGAAGACTCGGTCGACGTGTGGTGCTCGGGATACATCGTGGCCGATTACCAGGGTGAGAATCTGAACATCGACCTTTCCCTGCAGGTCTATCGGCTGGTCGCAGAAGACGGCGTCTGGCGAGTTTGCGGAAATCCTTGAGCGAAAGGTGCGAGGGATGCTGCGCCGTTTGTTTTCGCATGAAAATCTGATTGCCCTCGTTCTCTGCCTGATCCTCATCGGCGTGATCGTACTCACGGCAGATTCCTCCCCGTTCTGGATCTACCAGGGGTTTTAATGACCTTTGCGCAGATCTTCGTTTTCACTCTACTCAGCCTGCTCGTCGGCCGCCTTTCCGGAACCCGCATTCGGTCGTGGATCCTTTTCGTCGCCAACTTGTTTGCAGTCTTCTGGCTGCAGCCGCAGACCTCTCTGCGGCACTTCGATTTCTGGTTTCCTACAGCAACGATCGCACTGATCGTCCTGACCTGGTTTATCGTGCGGGAGCGATCGCCGCTTGCTTCCGAGGATAGAATCTCGCTGGCGGCTATCGTGTTTCTGATACTGCTCATCAGCCTCACGCGCCTTCTTCCCCGGCCGCTGATCATTCCCACCTATCCGCCGCAGGGCCAGCGAATCGTGATCACCTTGCTCGTGGCCGCAGGGATCACCGCTGCCTTTGCGTCTGTACGGCGTGAGAGGAAATGGATATTCCCTGGTATGATCGTTTTCATCGTGCTGCTTCTCGTCGTGCTGAAGAGCGAAACGCTGCAGATCGGACTCAGTAGTGTGCTGCGCAGGGCCTTGGGCCAATCGCCCGAGCTTGCCAGTAAGGTGGACATTACCTGGCTGGGTTATTCCTACATCGCCTTCCGCCTGATCCATACCCTTCGCATCAGCGCCATGAGCAAGCTGCCGGCGTTGACCTTGCGGGAGCTCCTGACCTTTGGCCTTTTTTATCCCGCGCTCACCGCCGGGCCGATCGATCGCGTCGAACGATTCGTGAAGGACCTGCGGCAGTCTCAGATGTTGACGCCTGGACGTTTCATGCAGGGTGGGAGACGCATCGCCATCGGGATGTTCAAGAAATTCGTACTGGCGGATTCCCTGGCAATTTTGGCGCTGAACGAGATCAAAGCCGCACAGGTCAGCTCCCATGCGTGGTTGTGGCTGCTGTTGTATGCCTTCGCCTTGCAGATCTACCTCGATTTTAGCGGCTATACGGACTTGGCCCTCGGCATCGGCGCCTGGGCGGGGATCGACCTGCCGGAAAATTTCGATCGTCCCTATCTTCAAACGGACATCGGCGCCTTCTGGAACCGCTGGCATAAAACCCTGACACATTGGTTCCGTTTCTACGTATTCAATCCCCTGACGCGCTCGCTGCGTTCCCTGCGTACGGAATTGCCGGTGTGGACGATCATCCTCACAGGACAGCTATTCACGATGGTCCTGATCGGCATGTGGCATGGAATCGCCTGGCATTTCATAATCTGGGGACTTTGGAATGGGGCGGGATTGTTCTTTCACAATCGCTGGGTTTTATTCCACCAGAAATATTGGCCGCTGTCGAGTACCTGGCGGGAAAATCCCTTCTTGCGAGCGATCGGCATTTTCATCACCTTCAACTACGTTGCCCTGGGATGGGTGTGGTTTGCCATTCCAAACGTGGACGCCGCTTTCGACGTGATGAGAAAGCTGATAGGAATATAAGCGAATGGATGAAAGCGAAGTAGAAGATTCCTGGAACTGGGCCACGATCATCCGAATCATGGTTAAAGCGGCGGGGATGTTCGTCGTCTTCAATCTGATTTTCGCCAGCTTCGATCTCTGGCCGTCGATGGCGAAGCTGTCTGTCTACAACTCGATCGTTCCGGGCCGCCGGCGGCTGCCGTTTGGCAGCGACCCGCAGCGTTCCTACAATCTCACCATTACCCAATTGGATGTGATGGTCGCCTCACACGAGATCGCCGGGGAAGAGAAACAGCCGGACGAATTTCGCGTCCTCGTTCTGGGGGACTCGGCGGTCTGGGGATTTCTCCTGCAGCCCGGTGAGACTCTACCGGCGCTGGTCGATGCTGCCGACTACCACACGCTCGACGGCCGGCGTATCCGCGCCTACAATTTTGGCTATCCGACCATGTCGCTGACCAAGGACCTGCTGCTGCTCTCGCGCGGCATGGAATTCGACCCCGATCTGATCGTCTGGTTTTTAACGCTGGAGTCCACCTGGCGGGATAACCAGATCGCACCACTGGTCCAATTCAACCCCGGCGCCACGCGGACATTGATTCTCGAGCGCCATCTGAATCTTAATCCGGACGACGCGCGCTTCAGTCCTACATCGTTCTGGCAGCGTACCATCATCGGCCAGCGCAGAGAGCTGGCCAACGCCATCCGGCTGCAGTTCTACGGATTGTTGTGGGCTTCGACGGGTGTGGACCGCTACATTCCGACGGCTGAGGCGCGTGAGATACGTGAGCCGTCCGTCGATCTGAATTATCACGGCACGCTGCCGGGTGAACTGCAGGAGGACCAACTGTCCTTCGATGTGCTCTCCGCCGGCGCGGCCCTCGCAGGTGACGTTCCGGTACTTTTGATCAACGAGCCGATCTACATCGATGAAAGCATGGGAGATGGCCAGTATTACAACGCAGCTTATCCGCGCTGGATCTACGACGAGTTTCGCGAGCGGCTGCAGGCGAGGAGCGAACGGGAAGGCTGGACCTTGCTGGACCTGTGGGATCGGCTCCCGTCTGAGGCTTTCAAAGACAGTACGGTGCACTACGACGCCGGAGCGGCGAAGTCTTTGGCCTCGTTTCTGGCCGAATACATTTACACATTAACGGCACCGGCCGGCGATCGATAAACTGCGGCAGAACAGCCCACCATCCCGGCCTGCAACTTGCAACTTTCTGAAACAATCCCATAATAGAGCTTCACCGGGAGAGTACGAGCAGGGTGATGAGTAACAGGCCGTTCCATTCGACAGGATACGCGAACCAGCGCCCGCAAATGCGCGTGGATTTGGCTCGCGGCTTTCGCTTCCCGGCGAACACCGCAGCCATGCTGCTCTTCGTGCTGGGCGTGACGCTTTTCGGTGGACTGCTGTCTGGCTGCGACGTGATCGTCGAAGCGGCTTACGCCAGCCCGTATGGCGGTACGTTGTATCCCACGGATGCACACCCTTCACCGCAGCTTCCCGCTGCGGATGACGAAGTCGAGGTTCCGCCTACCGACAAGCCCGGAGAATCGATTTCCTATCATCAACTGGTAGCGATTGGCGTGCTCTATGCCGTCGAACACCGGCCGGCGGATGGACCCAAACCGCACCTGGCGCCCGGTGAATGGATGGAGCTGCCCATCGTTCCTACGGTTACAGCAACCGCGCGCAGAATCTACCAGCAAGGACTACGGCACGGCAACGATCCGCACGCCTTTTCTAAAGTGGGGGATTGCCAGAACGTGCCTTCGCTCTTCCTGGGTGTCTTCGACGATCCGGGCGCCTATCGTCTGCGTCCGGAAGACCTCGATTTGCAGGCCACGATCGATTGGTATTCCGGTTCGTTCAGCCGTGACAGCCTGGCGGTACGCGGTGGTTTCAACGCCGCCTCGGTCCTTTCACCGGTCTGGGCGGACGTCGATGCTTGCGAAAGAGACGAAAACCCGCTGGAATGTGAGCTCCGCCTTCACAAGCCCAGCGTCGTCATCATCAACCTGGAAACGTGGTGGGAGAAATCGAGCGAAAGCTACGAGCTGTACCTGCGTACGATCATCGAAACCACGATTTCCCACGGTGTGGTGCCGATTCTCTCGACGAAAGCCGATAATCTGGAGGGCGACAACAGCATCAACGCCACCATCGCGGACCTGGCCGTCGAATATGACATCCCGTTCTGGAATTTCTGGCGCGCCGCGCAGTCCTTGCCCGGTGATGGGCTGCAGGATGACGGATTCCACTTGACCTACGCCCAGAATTTCTTCGACGATCCCGACCGCATGAAGACAGCCTGGCCCTGGCGCAACCTGACCGCGCTGCAGGCGCTCGACGCCGTGCGTCGGGGTCTGGCGGCGACCGAACGATGAGAACCGACGATTGCCATCCCAACCCGTATATCTAACGTGACGCGGCCTTCAGAAATTCGTTCCCGCATTCAAAACGAGATCCTGGATTACGTCGCCCGTGAAATCCTGCTGGACGAAAGACACAGGATCGGTCTCGATGAAGCCTTGATCAGCAGCGGTTTGATCGATTCGTTTCACCTCGTCGATCTGGCATTGTTCGTCGAGGGCGCCTTCGACGTACGCATCGACGACACCGAGTTGAGCGCCTCGGTTTTCGATTCGGTACGGACACTGACTGAATTCATCTTGGACCGTATGCGAGGCGGCACTGGATGACCACGCTCGTCGATCGCTTCGAGGAGCGCTGCCGCCAGACTCCGGACCGTGTAGCGATCCATTGCCTGATGGACGATCATGCGCAGCCGCTGACGTACAGAACGCTGCTCGACGGCGCCGCAGGCGCAGCGAAGGACTTTACTGCTGCGGGTGTTCGCGCTGACGACGTCGTGATCCTCATCCTGCCTCATGGACCGGATTTGCTTGTCTCGTTTTTCGGCGCGTTGCTCAGCGGCGGCGTGCCCTCGATCCTGGCATTTCCTTCCGAGAAACTCGACCCACGGCGATACGCGCAATCCTTGGCGGCGTTGATCGACGTTACGAAACCAGCGGCGCTGCTAACGGACAGATCGTTCGAGAACGAGGTGTACGCCGCGCTTGCGGATAGGGTTTCGCCGCCGCAGATCTTGTTGGCAGGAGATCTGTTCCTGGGGCAGGGCGGAGATTTCTCGATCTTGTCGGACCACAAGCACTCACCCGACGACATCGCCCTGTTGCAGCACTCCTCGGGTACGACGGGGCTGCAAAAAGGCGTGGCGCTCTCCCATCGCTCCATCCTGACCCACGTGGAACGCTACGCCGACACGATTCAGTTGGACGCGCAGGATGTGGTCGTGAGTTGGCTGCCGTTGTATCACGACATGGGCTTGATCGCCGGTTTCCTCATGCCGGTTTTACTCGGTGCCACGCTGGTGCTGATGTCGCCATTGGACTGGGTTCGGGCGCCGTATCGTTTGCTGCATGCCGTGTCACGCTATAACGGCACGCTCTCCTGGCTGCCGAACTTCGCTTTCAACTTCTGCGCCCAAAAAATCCGCGAGCGGGATCTGGAAAACGTCGATCTCTCCAGTTGGCGGGCGGTGATCAGCTGCTCCGAACCGATGCGTCTGGAGAGTCACGTGCAGTTCCTTGAGCGTTTCAAGCCCTACGGATTCTACGAGGAAGCGTTGGCTACCTGCTACGCTATGGCGGAAAACGTCTTTGCCGTGACGCAGAGCGGGATCGGATTGCCGGTGAACGTCGATCGGATCGAACGGCGGTCGTTTCGGGAGAAGCATCTCGCCAATCCGGCCGCCGCGGAGCAGGAGTCGATCGCCATCCTCTCGGCGGGGAAACCGCTGCCGAAGACGCAGATCTGCATCCTCGACGAGGAGCGCAACGAAATGCCGCCGCGCATCGTTGGAGAGATCGCCATTAAAAGCGACACGCTCTTGACGGGCTACTATCGCCGGGAGGATCTCACGCAGGACGCATTTCATGACGGCTGGTTTTTAACCGGTGATTTGGGCTATCTGTCCGGCGGTGAACTGTACGTTACCGGCCGCACCAAAGAGATCATCATCGTCGGTGGAACGAACGTATATCCGCAGGACCTGGAGACACTTGCCGGTGAAGTCGATGGCATTCATCCAGGCCGGGCGGTCGCCTTCGGTCTGTTCAACGAGCAGGTGGGTACGGAGGATGTGGCTGTCGTGGCCGAGGAGGATGTCGAAGATCCCGACGAACGTGGGCGGTTGGCGGAAGCTGTGCGCCTGGCGATCAACCGTGGCGCGGACGTCTCCGTGCGCCACGTGCGCGTCGTGCCGCGTGGCTGGGTGATCAAGACCAGCAGTGGAAAATTGGCACGCGACGCCAACCGCAGAAAGTTCATCGAAGAATTCATCCCGGGAAACGAGATAGGTCGTATGCCGGAGGAGAGCAGCGGTGCCTGGAGGTAACGGTCCGCCCGATGTCCGGGCGCTGATGCGCCGCTTCGGCATCCACCCCCGCAAGAAGCTCGGCCAGAACTTCATGGTCGACCCGCGTGCCCTGCGGAAGGTAATCGCTGCCGCGCAGCTTGCGGGCAGCGAGACGGTGTTGGAGATCGGCGCCGGCGTGGGGAGCTTGACCTGGTGGTTGGCGCAGCATTGTGCAAGAGTCGTCGCCGTGGAGATCGACGAACGGCTGATCCCGGCGTTGGAATATGCCTTGTCGAACGAGTCGAACGTCGAGATCGTCGCCGGAGACATCCTGGAGATGGACGTCGATGAGGTTTTGGGCAACGGGCCGTATTCCGTCGTGGCCAACATCCCCTACTACATCACCTCGGCATTGATCCGCCGCTTGATGGAATCTCGGCGTCGGCCGGAATGCCTGGTGCTCAGCGTTCAAAAAGAAGTCGCCGAACGCATCGCCGCCGGCCCCGGAGAGATGAGTCTGCTGGCCTTGAGCGTGCAGGTGTATGGGGAGCCGGAATTGCGCGGACGCATCCCGGCCAGCGCTTTCTACCCACAGCCCAAGGTCGATTCGGCCGTTCTGCGAATAGCGGGCTACCCTTCGCCGCGCGTGCCGCAGGCGTTGATCGAAGCGTTGTTCGTGCTTGCGCGCGCCGGCTTTGGCCAAAAACGCAAGCAGCTGCACAACGCCCTGGCGAAGAACCTGGGCAAGCCGAATGAGACCGTCTTGGAGTGGCTAAGCGCGGCGGGCGTGCGTCCCGAACAGCGGGCGCAGGAGTTGTCGATCGATAATTGGCTCGACCTTGCGCAGGCGATGGCTTCGAGCGAAGACTGATTTAGAAGCGTGCCTCATCATTTTCTATGAATCGGGTATGGCTGAGTTTAAGATCCGGATTTCCGCAAGATCTGGTCGATCCTGGCATGTCAGGTAGGAGCTGCTTTGGGTGATCGATCACCGCCTCTCGCGATTTCCCCGGTACAGGTTTAAGCGATGTATAATGTGTGGGATAATGGGGATGAATTAAGTCTCATTACAATTCCTGTCGCACACCCTGTGCAGTCCGGGGGCCACCGATGACCGATAGACCTATAACTCCAGAAAGCAAGCTGCGAAGGTGGATTCCGTGGTTGGCTGGAATTCTTGTCCTGGGTTTCGTCCTGGCTGCCAGCGGGTTCGTATTCGCCGCCAGCAAGGAATCGCACGATCCATTCTGCGCATCTTGCCACACACAACCGGAAAGCACCTTTTTCGAGCGCTCGCTGGACGTGGAAGCGGTGGATCTGGCTTCCTTTCACACACAGGAAACGACGCGCTGCATCGATTGTCATTCCGGGCCGGGGGTTTTGGGGCGCATGCGAGCGGAATTGATGGGCGCCCGCAACGCGTTGGCTTGGTTCACGCACACAGCGATGCAGCCCGCGCCGTTAACCGTTCCGATTCGGGACGAGAACTGTTTGAAATGCCACCAGGATGTCATCCAGCGAGGCTATTTGCCCAAGCATCCGCTTGCGATTCTAAGCGGAGACAGTCGAGCTGGAAGAGAAGAAGAGGAGGCCGGCTCCAATCACTGGCACGAACTGCTGGCACGCTGGCAGGCTTATCGCTCGGACGCAGGGACCTGCACGAGCTGTCATGCCGGACACACGACAGACGGAACGGCTGAAACCGGATACGAGAACGCCGAGATCACCCGCGCCGTGTGTGAGGCCTGCCATCGTGTGATGGGCGACTGATCTTTTTGAGGTATCCTTTTCGCCGCCAATTCGCTCACGTTCCATCGCGAGGGACGTTGAACACCCGAAATGTGGAATCGATCTCCGCTCTAGATATTTACGTGTTTCCTCTGCTTCCAAACACAGGCCTGTACTTCAAAATTCATATAATTTGAGGTTAATCTCCTGATAAAGCGAGGTTAATTCGCGATTCCCTACAATGGGGTATGGAGGTACAAACATCATGGAGAAAGAGCTTTCTTTCACTTCCGAAAGCCTGCAATTGAGGGGGACATTGAGGTTTCCGGATTCCAGCGATTTACTTGGCGCGGTGTTGTTGATCCCTGGATCAGGCCAGATCGATAGAGACGAAAACAATAAGAAATTCACATCGAACATTTTCAAAGAAATTTCGGAAGAATTGGCCGTCAACTACTTCGCTTCGTTTCGCTACGATAAACGCGGCGTAGGCGAGAGTGAAGGGGACTACTGGAAAACCGGGTTTTACGATCACGTCACAGACGCGAGTTCGGCGACCTCCTTTCTGGAATCCCTGCCGCAGTTGCAGGGGAAACCATTATTCATCCTCGGCCACAGCGAAGGAGCTATGATCTCTATGCGTCTGGCGGCTGACGAACCAGGACTCGCCGGAGCCATCCTGCTGGCAGGTTCAGCGCAAAACGGTGAGGCGACTCTGCGCTGGCAGGCGGCTGAAATCGCCAAGGGACTGACCGGTTTCAGCGCTCTGCTCGTCCGGTTGTTCCACATCGATGTGCTCGAGGCGCAGGCGAAGGCGCTGTCGAAGATCAAGCGTTCTTCGAAAGATTGGATGCGGCAGAACCTGTTTCAGAAAATCAACGCCAAATGGATGCGCGAATTCATTGCTTACGACCCGGCAGACGATCTGAAGCGAATCCGGATCCCCGTCCTGGCATTGACCGGATCGAAGGACATCCAGGTCAATCCTGCGGATTTGAAGCGTATGGCTGAGTTGATCCAGGGCGAATACGAGTATCACGAGATTCCGGACATGACTCACGTGCTTCGGGCGGATTCCGGACGACCTTCGATGTCCACGTACAAGGAACAGATCTCTCGGCCCGTCGACCCCCGGCTGCGTGGTTTCATCGACACGTGGCTGAGAAAGATGGTGCACGAGCGTTCGACGGTTTCCCGCGAGCCGAAGCCCGAAATGTCTAGAGCCGTTTGATTCGGTAGATTTACGAAATTTTTTTGTCGTTTGCCGAGTGTTTCTGGGATTTCTTCGAAGTTATTTGTGAGACTCCTTTTCATGCGCCAGGGAGTCCCGAATATTGCTGCTGTGCATGGCCAATTTCGTTTGACCCTCAGTCTTGTTCTGGCCGTATAATTTAGGTTGATTTTTTAGAGCTTCGGGGATTTGAAGCCATTCGACACCGGATTCGTAAAGAAGAGCCAAACGGACGCCTGCAGCCGACAGACCCGTCGGGTCGATGAAAGCCGCTGTTGGAAATATTGTCCAGAACCGTACGACATGGAGAAGACAAGTTGGAAATTCCTTTCTATCAAATCGATGCCTTTACGAACAAGGTTTTTTCGGGGAATCCCGCAGGTGTGTGCCTGCTCGAGGATTGGCTTCCCGAGGCGACGCTGCAGTCGATCGCTGCGGAGAATAACCTGCCTGAGACGGCGTTCCTGGTTCCGCAGGAGAAGCATTACGATTTGCGCTGGTTCACACCGAAGGTCGAGATCGACCTCTGCGGACACGCCACACTGGCCAGCGGGCACGTCATCTTCACGTATGTCGATCCGCAAGAGCAGCAGGTGGAATTCGTGAGTAAGAGCGGCAGGTTGTCCGTCGAACGACGAGACGATTTGCTCTTTCTTGATTTCCCCACCCGAAAAGCCCGGGTCGCCGACCGGCCGGAAGGTCTGGATGGAATCTTGGGCGCTTCGCCCACGGAAGTGCTCGCCTCGCGGGACTTGATGGCCGTGTTCGACGATGAGGACCAGATCCGTACCTTGGCACCCGATCTCGACGCTGTCGCGGCATTGGACTATTTCGCGCTGATCGTGACGGCTCCGGGCCGAAATTCCGATTTCGTTTCTCGCTTCTTCGCGCCCGGCGCGGCCATTCCCGAAGATCCGGTGACGGGATCGGCGCACTGCACGCTCATTCCGTATTGGTCGGAACGTCTGGGGAAGAAGGAGCTTCACGCCTTTCAGTTGAGCGCTCGCGGCGGGGAATTGTTTTGTGCCGATCGGGGTGAAAGAGTCTCCATTGGCGGTCGCTGCGTCACGTATTTGACTGGTTCGATCGACACGTGACTACCCTTCGTCTTACCGGCTGCCGCCGTCGCTGTTGATTCTGCAGCCGACCTTTATGGACAAGACGTTCTTTGATTGCCGCTCCTTTATTGGCATGGATCGAACAGGCGGAAGACACTCCATACCGCGATGCGTAGAAGAAAAACACGCATCCAAAGATTGGAGAGAACAATGGATTTGGATCGCTATCTGACCCCTTCCACCATGAGTGATTGCGATCATACACGTTTGAAACGAACGGCTCAGGAAATCACCACCGGCGCCGAGAATCCGATGCAAGCTGCGCAGCGTGTGTTCCAATACGTGAGAGACGAGATTGCCTTCAACGCCACGCTGGACATCTTCCTGAAAGCTTCGCAGGCAATCCGGAGAAGCACGATGGATTACTGCAATAAAATCAACATCCATCTCTCGCTGCTGCGAGCGGCGGGAATTCCGGCGCGATTTCATACCGTGCGGGTCCGCAAGGAAATGCTCGAGCACATCGTGCCGGGCTTTCTCTACAATCACTTACCCAGCCCGGTGGGTCACTTCTGGTGCGAATGCCATTTGAACGGGCGTTGGAAGGCGTGCGAAGCCTTGTTCGACGAGCATTTCTATGCAGGCATGCTGCGTGCGGGATACCTGACCAAGGAGCAGATACCCACGATTGACTGGGACGGTCAGTGCGATCTGATTCTCATGAAACATTGGATTGTGGAAGACAAAGAAATTTATTCCCACTATGAGCAGCTCACCGCTCTTGCGAGCGCGGAAGGCATGCCGCCGAGATTGTTGTGTAAAGCCCTGGAATGGCTGCCGGCCTTTTTCTCGAGCAGGCGCACGGATCAACTGCGTAAATTGTGAGGCTGCATTTCGACGACAAGCCGAAAATCGCGCAGCCGATGGGATGCTACCTCATGGATGGAGCAAATCGAAAGGCGTAGGGATGCAACCATCAAATCTCCGGTCGGCATCCGTGAGATTCGTTCGCGTTAGCGGTTTATTCTTCTTCCTTTTTGGCTTGCTGGCCGTCATCTTGCGCCTCGTTCAGTTCCTTGTTCTGGGCGGTCCCCCGTTGGAAGAATTGGCGCTCGAAGGGGGATTCCTGGCGCTGTAAGGCATTCCCGGTTTGCTTGCAGCCATCTTTTTCCATTGAGGCGCTACGGCGCTTTATCTGCGCCAGGCGGAACGGCTCGGCCGGGTAGGTCTCGCGGTTTACTTGTTCACGTTTTCGGGACTGGTGGTTTCCTCCGGGGCGATGTGGACGTACGCCTTCACTGCGCCGGCGCTGGCGCAAGAAGCACCTCAACTGCCTGCTTCAGACTCGAGCATCATTACGGCCGTGCTGGTCGCTATGGCCGCTGGCCTGGTCGGATGGTTCTTTCTGCTTCTCGCTTCCTGGCGAGCGAACATCCTGCCACGCTGGGCTGTGCCCGCCGCAATTATGAGCATCGTCCTGGTAGTCGTTCTTACGCCGTTTGCCCAGACGCAATTGATGCGCTTCATTTACAACGTGCTGCTCGGAGCGGGACCTGTTCTACTGGGTTACGTACTTTGGCGTGAACGGCCTGCAGAAGCGTGAAACCTGTATTTTGAGAGAATGCGGTACGGTACGGCATCGTTGAGCTGGTGATGCGGCCGGGAGGGTGCGGTGTGCGGAGGCACCCGGCGATTTTGCCCCATCCTGCTCGTAACGTCGGCTACGTCATCAGGGAATCATGAAGTCTAACAAAATTCGAGTACAATACGCTTGAACAGGCTGCAATATCCGGCTCATGTTTCACGCAATGGGCGACGTTTTCATGAATATTTCTGAGATCGATAGAGAAGAACGGCTGTCGCAATTGCTGCGGGATGTCCCGGATCGTGGTCTCGAGCGGTACCCCTTGATCTTGAAGGACGTCTGCGAACTTCCCGCGGAATTGAAATCCACTGCACTTGATTCGTTTGCCAAAAGCAATGCCGTTGAAACCATCATCTCATTTCCGCCGCAGGTCCATCGCGGTTGGCACTACGTCCCCAGGCAAGCCTTGCTATTTACGGCTTCCGACGTGATCCATTCCCAGGCTTCGATTTGGCCCGGCCAGGAACCCCAGGTCACGCTTCTGAGCGGGCGCGATATCATCTACATGCGGGTCAGCTTGCTGCTGCTATATGGATTGTTGGAGATCGTCGCGGCAGGCCAAACCTCCCCGGTGCGGCTGCGCGTCGAATTCAACACAGTTGCCTGGTATCCCGCCATGTCCCGGCCTTCGCGCAAACTGCTGTGCGCGATCCAGGCCGTCCCCGAGCAATCGGGGGGTGAGATTCACCTTTCAGAGGCTGCGCAGACGGCCGTTGAAAAATTGCCGCTAAAATTCTTCAACGGTATACATATCTACGGCCTTCTCCCCGGAGAGGAATTGAAGGACCTGGTCTTCCAACCCGGCACGTGGAAACGCTGGCTGCTTTTCTTCCGCCGTCCCGTTTCCCCCGATACCCTGCTGCTGCTGACGAGCAATTTCGTTGTGGTGATTGCGGAAGAGTTGGGCGTGAAGCAGGGTTGGGTGATCTCGTACATCCCGCGGGAAAATATTTCTGAGATGCAAAGCCAAGCGGGCGGCTTGTGGAACGAACTGACGATCCACCTAGAACGAAACGATCAGACTGAAAAGTATAGGCTTCTGTTGAAGGATGAAGCGATCCAGGATTGGCGTGCGTTGTGGCTCGCACACGATGGACGTTGGGACGACCGCGAGGATGAATTGAAGACGGCGTCGATCGAGTAGTGCACAGCCGCTTCGTCAGGACGGGAGTTTCTCCATGCAAAAGGAATCGGCAAATCAAGTGAAACTGAGCAACGGAGCGATCGTCTTCGTGACGCCGGATGTGAAGGAAGCTGCGGTGTATTATCGAGACGTCCTGGGATTTCGCGTCGTTGAGCATCTGGATAATGCAGAGCCTTTCGCAACGCTGTATCGTGACACAGTGGAGATCATCATCGTCCAGGCAAAACACGGCGTGGTGGCTTCCAATCTGGAACGCTACGGGGCTGGTTACGATGCCTACCTCGATCCCGAGCGCCTCGAAGACGTGGATCGTATTTTAGAGGAACTGCAGCAACGCGGTGCCATCATCGTCAGCCCGCCCGGCATGACGGACTATGGCAGTTACGAATTCGTGATCGAAGACATTGATGGAAGGCGGATCGGGATCGGCCGTATTCGGGACAAGGACGTTTTCTTCGGGCAAGAAAAACCATAGAGCGCATTAAACGCTTAGGGAACGGATATGCCATGAGTCCCTCCTTCGATCCGGTTTCTGGCACGGTCGCTATAAATCTCATGCATGAGCGAATAGAGGAGCAGGAACATGAAACTCGAGCAATTCCTCGTCAAAGCGAAAGTAAACGCCTATGCTGGAGCGGGGGAAGGCGGCGAAGGCCTCCTGCCTGACGACAGTAAGGAACTCACCTTTGAGGAAGGTGCGTTCAGGTACCGCGATCGCTATTTCGGATGGAATCCCTTCATCGGGGAAGAGGTGGTATGGAAAGACGACGAAATCGTCTGGGGGATGAATTATTACGGGCTGGTCTTCGATGAAGTCATACCGGCTGCACGAGTGTATGCATTCTTGCAGCGGGCGATGAATCAAGTTAATGCGCTGCGGCCTTTTCGCGGCCCCGATTCGATGAGGGAAGATGAATTCGAGTACACTGATGAAAGTCAGGGTACGCTAACGCGCTTCGCAGGGGAAGAAAAGATTTTTTATCAAGGACGAGAAATCTATCGATTGCAGTATCATGGGGGCAGCATCAGAGCCAAGTAAGCGATCCACATGTTCCGATTTAGGATCCGTCGGTCATTTGAAGCTCGAAAAACAGGTTTACATGCCGGGCTTGATTCCGGGGATACTCGGAATTATCTTCCGATTTCAAAGCGCGGAGTTGCGTCGATCCGCCGATAAATTGCGATGCAGATAGCGCACCTGCCACACGCGGTAGGCGGCTTCTAGCTGGATGCGCAGCGTCATTTTCGATTGTCCGATGCGGCGATCCTCGAAATAAATCGGGAACTCGATCGTGTGAAATCCCAACTTCTGCGCCACGTAGCTCATCTCCACCTGGAAGACGTAGCCGTTCGAACGTATGCTGTCCAGCGGCATGCATTGAAGTGTTTCCCGGCGCCAGAGACGGTATCCGCCGGTAGCGTCTTTGATTTGTAAGCCGAGTATCAAACGGGCGTACAGGTTGCCGAATGCGGATAGCAGCACGCGGCCGAAACCCCAACGCTCGTCGAGTTTACCACCCGGGACGTAGCGCGATCCGAAGACTGCCTCGGCGGACTCCAATTTGTCCATGAATTCCGGCAGATAGCCGGGATCGTGGGAGAAATCCGCATCCATCTGGGCGATGGCTTCGGCATCTCCTTCGAGGGCGGCCTTGAAGCCCGTGATGTATGCCGACCCCAAACCCAATTTGCCTCGTCTGTGGATCACGGACAGGCGGCCGGGGTGCGCTGCTGCCAGATCGTCTGCAATTTTCCCGGTTCCGTCCGGCGAGGCGTCGTCGACGACGAGGATCTTGAGATCGGGGATCGGAAGCGCCCACAACTCGGCGGCGATCGACTCCAGGTTCTCGGCTTCATTGTAGGTCGGGATGACGACGGTCAATTTACGCATCGATAGAACCCGATCGTATCGTCCGTCGAGACGCCAGTTCTACCACAATTGGAAACATCACTCGGTAAGGAAGGGGGAATTGGTCCGGTGCCCCTCGCGGCATGCCGGGAGAGGGTTTCAGGGGATTGGCGCCGTCAGGGTTGAACATTCGTCTCCGGAAGGATTATAGGAGACCCGAGAGATCGTCGACGGCTCGACGCATGTCAAGGAACAGCAAACCCAATTTAGCCTGTTCTCGGGCAAGAACTGTAAGCACCGCTTCTGCACCGACCGACATCAGGACGACGAAACCGTGTTTACCGCGGATGTACACCTGGTCGAGGTTGCCCCGCCCCAGTTCGCCGGCGATGCGTTCGCCGAGGGAAAGCATCGCCGCGGACATCGCGGAAACCCGATCCTCCTCGACGTTGCTGGGAAGGGCGGAAGCGATGGTCAATCCGTCTACGCTTACCACGGCAGAAGCCTCGACATCCGGAGAAGATGCTTGTAGATCTCGTAGACGGTCAACCATGAGTTCGGTGCGTGTTTTGGCCAAGGTTAAACTCCTAGAGACCAAACTCATACAGTTCGGTGGTATGCAAAGTAAAGCGGCGCTACTGTAGCATAGCGTTTAATGCTTGTCAAGCAGACCCTGTTCTCACATACGCATTCGCCTTCGATGCGCTATAATGCGGGGGTCATTCGATGCTCGAATAGCATAAAATTCCAGACAGTTTGAATCTTGGGAGTGCGAAAATGCCGGTTTGGCTGGAACAACAGATCGTCTCTTTCCTTACGAACCTGTTTCAATCCATGGGTTGGGGAGGGGTGTTTGGGATCATGGTATTGGAAAGCGCCAACATTCCCATCCCCAGCGAGGTCACCATGCCGTTGTCAGGGTGGCTGCTCGTCCAGGCGCAGGGTGGGACGGGCTGGGAAGCTGCGCTCTTGGGCGGTTTTTGGGGTGCTGTGGGGTGTACGCTCGGCTCGGTGATTTCCTATGCTCTTGGCGTGTGGGGCGGCCGCCCGCTGTTGGATCGCTACGGAAAGTATTTGATGATCCACCCTCACGATCTCGAGGTGGCGGACCGCTGGTTCAAGCGTTGGGGGGAGTGGACGGCGTTCATTTCCCGCTTGATTCCCATCGTGCGGACCTTCATCTCATTCCCGGCGGGTGTCACCCGGACGAGATTCGTGCCCTTCACGGTTTTTAGTTTCGTCGGATCGTTCCTCTGGTGCGCCGCCCTGGCATACGGCGGATATACATTTGGCGCCCGCTGGGAGGAACTGCGGGCGATCATGCGGCCGTTCGATATTCCCATCGCCATCGTCCTGGTCATCGGATTCGTGTACTACATCATCCACCACATTCGCCGAGGTGCTCGTGTGAAAACCCAGGAGACTCCTTCCGTAGATTGAACGCAGGATGGCTGAATAACATCTTTCGAGTTCGTTCAAACGGTTTGGCAAAAATAACGGCCGTGGACATTTCTGATGTATCCACGGCCGCAGCGTTTCCCGGGCCTTAACCTGGAATCGAATTAAGTTTGTATTTCCGGCGATGCCGAGGGAGTCAGATCTGAATTTTCTTGTATGTGGGGTGTGAGGTCATCCCAGTCTTCACGTAATCTATCGGGGATCAAGACCAAGCCCGCGAACGCCACCGTCGATAGTGCCACCAGGACCAGGACGCCCATGATCAGGATGCTTTGTGCGATCCCGGATGAGATGATCGTCTCTCCACCTTGGCCGGCCAGCGTTCCGATGCCAATTCCGATCGCTGCGGCATTCCACAAGCCATGCATGGTGACGGCGATCGCAAAGGCGCCAAGGAATCTTTTCCAGCGTTTGTATGTGATTGCTTGTCCGATTCCCCAGCACGTCATGCCGGCCGTGAACGTGTGCATCATCGTGGCGGCACCGCGGGTGAACATGGTTTGCGTCCAATCCGTCCCCGTGGGTGTGAGCAAGATGGCTTCCACGAATGCAAAACCGACGCCGCCGAGAACCCCGCTGAGAAAGGATTCCGATGGTGATGGCTTCCTGCCGAGAATCGGCAGAATCACCGTGCTTTTCAGACTTTCTTCGATAAGCGGCACGAGCACACAGACGAAGACCACGATGCTGATGATCACGATCGGTTGATCGAGCAGCGCGGCGTAGCTTTCGATCATGGATTCGGACGCCCAATTCTCCGGATTCGACAACGACTCGAGGAGCGCTTGTCCCTCCGCGGTGCTCATGCTTCTGAAGAAAAGTGTGGTCATCGCCACGATCATAAGTACGAGTTCGGCGATAATCGCCGAAATTGGTATGATCCAGGTGCCGATGAAAAGTGATCCCCAGAAGCGGCGTTGGGATACTCGAGGACTGTGACGCAGGACCAGCAGAATCGCAAACAAAGCAGGAATAGCGGCAGCCACGATGTGAACGATTGGATTCAAAACGGTAATCCGGTCAGGCTTCTCGAGGGTGAAATATCCCAGCAGCAGAATAAGGGGGAATAACAGGACGACGTAGCGTAACTTCAGCTTTGGTGGATTCAGGAGGGGAGTCTCCCGGCCTTGTATCGCCCTTATACTGATGATCGCAGAAGGAAGGCCGATCAGGAAAAGAGCAATAATCGTCCAAAAAAAGCCGATACCTTGTGCGATTTCACCGCTCGCACCACTTAGATAGGCTCGGAAAAACAGAAAACCAACCGAGCACAGACATAGCAGGAATGTACCGGTAAAACCGAGTAGAAGCAGGTAGTCGATGGAGTCAGCGTGTTTTTGTTGTTCGTTCATGGACCCTCGATCGTTATGGAGTGTATCACAGCCTCGGGCTCGGTAAGTAAATCGTCGAGTGCGGATCGTGGCTCCAGGGCCTGCAGCAGATCCAGGCCATCGATGACACGGCCGAAGATCGTACACGTGCCGTTGATCGTGGGTAAGGGGGCAAGGGTGATAAAAAATCGACTCCCATTCGTTCCCGGTCCCTGACTTACCAGGGCGACCATACCGGCTTGATCGAAAGTCAGGGAATCGTGGATTTCGTTTTCGAATGAATAGCCGGGGCCACCCCAACCCGTGCCACTCGGGTCACCGCTCTCGACAAACGCCCCCGGTTCGACTCGATAGATGGGATTCTCGTAGAACCAGCCTTGCTCGGCAAGAAAGATGAAGCTGTTGACCGCCAGCGGGGCGTATTGGGGGAGCAGCTGGATGACGATCTCGCCCTGTGGGATTTCCAGATAGGCGGTGAAATCGGCTTGAATATCGATGGTGAAAGGGGGATAAGCCTCGTATTGACGAGAGCTCAGCATCTCCAGACGTATCGAGGCTTCGAGGTTGTCCAGGGTGACAGGCAATCGATACCAGAGTCCGTTGAAATAGATGAAGGGTACGCCCGGGATGCCAGCGGCGGCAGTCTCGAAATAGGTATTGATGATCCTTTCCTGGTACACACGATTATCGATGGCTTGCGCAAATTGCTTTTGGTTCAGGCCGATCTCGATGGCGGTATCTTTCAACCAGACGACGAAGGCCTCCGGCGACAACTCGAACCACTCACCATAGTGCTGGAAGAGAGCGTCGTACATTTCCCAAAACGCCCCCTGTGCCCCGGCTGCCTCTGCAGCTTCCGCCGCAAGGGAAGCTTTGTCGTGTAGATAAAGCTGTGGGAATTGGCGGAAGATGATGCGCAGGTCCTGCGGATGCCACGCGCGCAGCTTGGATAATATGGTTTCGAGCCAGGCACATTCCGTGCTCTGAAAATCCATGTAGACGACCAACGTCACGCTGGCATCCGGCTC
>DAOUEE010000224.1:0-6093 GCA_034430695.1 Anaerolineales bacterium
TACGCAGATTGTGTTTTTGAGAACGACTTTTATCGTATCCGTCGATCGTTAAAAGCTACGATTCGCCGCGGGCTGCCAGTCCCGCCGGATCGAGGATGACGATCTGGTGCCGTTCGACGTGCAGCAGCTTCTCGTCTTCCAGCGTTTTCAGCGCACGGCTGAGTACGTCGCGCACCGTGCCCAGACGGGTGGCCATCTCGTCGAACGTCGTCCAGGTGCGGCGCGGGACCACCAGGCGGTCGCCTGCAACGCCGGCGTGTTTCAGCAGCGTCTTCGCCACGCGTGCTTCCACGCTGCGCAGCGAGAGGTCTTCGACCAGACCGATGAAGTAGAGCACCCGCTCGCCCAGCCGGCGGATCACCGCCATGGCCAGCTGCGGATGCCGATCGATGAGACACAGGAAGTCCGATTTCTCGATCGCCCAAGCTTCGACGGGTTCCAGCGCCACGACCGTGCCGGGAGAGGGGGTATCGGTGAGCAGCGCCACGTCCCCGAACGCCTCCCCCGACTCGAGGAACCACAACGCCTGTTCGCGCCCCTCGGGGGACATGCGCGTCGCCTTCACCCAGCCCTTCTCCAGAATGTAGAGGGATTTCGCCGGCTCCCCCTCGAGGTAGATGACCTCATCCGCGGCGAAGCGGCAGAACGTCGCCGCGCAAGCGATGGCGGTCTTCACCTTCGGCGGCAGATCCGTAAAATGGCGCACCTGACTCAGGGTCTGCCTGACCCTGTTCAGACGCTGCGAATCGGAAAGTGAAGCGGAGGATGTCATCTGTTGATTTACTTTGCCATGCAAGTCGTATGAAAACTATATCCGTTCTGGATTTTGGTGCAAGCTTGTGTTCCGATTCTGTGCAAATCCAGCTCTACGATGCCTTCAAGTTCCATTCAGCCGGGTGGTTTCCTCCCATCGAATGCGCAGCACAATTTTGCCGTGAGTGGATTTATGTACCATATCCCGGCGCCGCCCGAAGCTGTAGAATCCTTAGGTGATAGATATCACAATTCGTCCTTCATATCGAGCGTGGAATCCTGACCTTCATGTTCGTTGAGAGGAAAAATGAACCAAAGAAATGAATTCACGTGGTTATTCGTCTTTTTCCTGATTGTCGGCGCCGTATTTCTGGCTGGTTGCGAAGAAGATGAAAAGTATGGAGAAGAAAATAAAACATCTACTGTTACTGTCGAGGCGCCGCTGGTAAGGGATACAATCCCTCCGGGCCCAATAAGGAACACGCTCCCACCTTCTCCTTCATCCACGGCTTCGCTTACCCCGACGATCCCTTACTATGGTTGTCCCACCGACCCGCCGCTGGTCACAGTGCTGGTCAACAGCTTCTGCCGCAGCGGCCCCTCGATCGACTACGATAAATTGACCACTTTCACCCCGGGCACCCAAATCCCTCTCGCCGGCTACTATCGGCAGAAGAACGGCACCATCTGGTGGAACGTGATCCGGCCGGATACGAACACCGACTGCTGGATCTTCGAAGATTTGGTGAGCGTATGCATTCCATTGGACGACGTCCCCTTACTCACGCCCCCGCCCACACCCACCCCGCGCCCGCTGCCGAGTGGCGGTGGTGGCGGCGGCGGGCTGCACTGCGACCCCCTGGCCCATTCCGAAGCGGCGTGCGGCGATGGAGCCTGGGACGATGATTATCACGAATGTGATTGCTCGGTGCTCTGCGGCCACTTCGGGGATCAGGCATCCTGCGAGGCGCATTCGACCTGGTATTGTTCCTGGAACGGGAGTGCATGCGTGGTGCCGTAATCGCAGCGGAAGACGAAATCCGTTCGAATTTGTATACATACGTTCCTTGGATTTCACTTCTGCAAGGAATAACTACAAAACGATCTCTGCTTTTCGCCGCATCGCATCCGCGCTGCTGTTGCCCACGTAGAAGGTGTACGCCTCGTCCAGGACCCACTGCGTGGTATCTGGATTATAGAATCTAAGGTCTTCTTTTTTCACACAGATCGCGATTTTCTTATTCTCCCCTGCCTTCAATACCACGCGCCGATATCCCTTCAGGAGTTTCACGGGACGATCTCGATCGGCGCCGTTTGAACCGGCGTACACCTGGACCACCTCCGCGCCCTCTCGATCCCCACTGTTTTCCACCTCCACACTGACCCGAATGACGTCGCCCTCGTCCACAGCTTTCAGATTGTCGATGGCAAAGGTGGTGTAGCTCAGCCCAAACCCGAAGGGAAAGGCCGGCCGGATGCCCTCTTTATCGAACAGCATATAGCCGTGATAGTACCCATATTCGATCTCGTACGGTTTCTGCCCGATCTCGAGGAAGGGTGGATAGTCTGCTTCATCGCGGGCGACGCTGAAGGGCAGTTTCCCGGACGGATTGACCCGCCCGCTGAGGACGTTGGCCAGCGCGGGTCCTCCCTGTTCGCCGCTGTAGTAGTTCATGATGATCGCATCGGCTGATTCTTTCCATTCCTCCACGATGATGGCGCAGCCGCCGAAGAGCACCACGACGACTTTTTTACCCGTCTCCTTCATCGCCCGGATCAAAACGACCTCCCGATTCGAGAGACGCAGGCTGGTCCGGTCGCCGCCGCTATTTTTCGGTTTCTCGTCCCGGCTGTAGCTGGTGTTTATCAGAAATTCCCCCTCCTCGAAGCGATTGCTTCCGGCGCAGATGACGATCACATCCGAGTCCAGCGACGCCCGGATGGCTTGCGCCACGTCCGTACCCTGCGATAGAGTCACCCGCCCGAAGACGTTCTTCAAACCGGCATACGGCGTGATCACGTTCTTGCTGAACACGCGGCTGCTGCCGTGATCGCCGACGTTTTCCTCGTCGGCGTAATTCCCGACGACCGTTACTGCCGAGGCCTCGCGCAAAGGCAGGACGCCTTCGTTACGCAGCAGCACGATACCCTTCTCGGCGGCTTCCAGCGCCAATTCCCGGTGTGCAGGAGATGCAACGACGCTTCGATCTCTGGGTTTGATCTCGGGAACCGTGCGGATCAGAACCGAGAGGATGTTCTTAACCGCCCGGTCGATGTGACGCATGTTCAGCTTTCCGCCGCGCAGCAGTTTGGGGATCTTGCGGTAGCGCCAGGTGAACATCATCTCCACATCGCAGCCTGCGCGCAGGGAATGTTCCGCATCGTAGATGCCCCAGACGAAATCCGAGAGCACGAAACCGTCGAAGCCCCACTCGTTCCGCAAGATATCGGTCAACAATTTTTGATTTTCGCAGCAGTAGAATTCGTCGTGGCGGTTGTAGGCGCCCATGATGGACAGCGCGCCGGCCTCGACGCATTTCTTGAAATGCGGCAGGTACACCTCGTGCAGCGTGCGCTCGTCGGTCGTGACGTTGATGTGAAAGCGCAGGTCTTCGATGCTGTTCAAGGCGTAATGCTTGGGGCAGGCGATCATGCCTTCCTCCTGCACAGCGCGCGTCAGCGCCGCCCCCATACGTCCCAGGAGAAACGGATCCTCCCCGTAACTTTCCTGGCTCCTGCCCCAGCGCGGATTGCGCACCAGATTGACGCAGACGCCGGCAAAGTAATTCGCTCCCCGGGCGATGGCTTCCGCGGCGATCAGCTTGCCCACGCGGTATTCCAGATCGTCGTCGAACGCGGAGGCGCGGCACATGGAAACCGGCAGGCAGGTGCTGTTGCCCATCACCACGCCGCGCGGGCCGTCGGTAAACAGGATCGGCGGGATGCCCAGGCGTTTGCAACCGCCTGCAGGTATGGGTTCGTAGTTGTACTGCCGCCGATGAAGGATCATGTTCTTCAGGCTGGTCAACATACCCCGGCCGGAAAGCATGTGGATCTTCTCCTTCTCGGTCATTTCGGCCACCAGGGCATCGACCTGCCGGTTCAAGTTTTCTTTGGTCGTGTCGCTGTGGTAACTTTCAACCGCAGTCTGGAAGTTCATCCTCGTTCTCCCACCTGGATGGCATTGCTTTGAAGGCACATTGGGTTCATCCTGGTTTTTTCACAGTATTTTAAGAAAGCCCGTTATAGCCCGCAGGACCGCATCCTTCTGCTCGATATGCAGCAAGTGACCGACCCCCTCCAGCCGCACGTGTGTGGGATCGTAGAGCAGCGCCAGACCTCGTTCGACCTCCCCATCCGTCAGAATCCCGCCGGCGTTCGGATCGGCCTGCAGTAAAAGCACCGGACAGCGAATCGACGGCAGCAACAGCGCCGCCTCAAATCCGGCCGCCGCGCTTTCAGGATCATCGATCAGGGTGGACAACATATCCGGGTCGTTAAAATACAGATTCTGGGCGACCCATTGATTACCTACCTTTTCACGGATCTTTTCCACCGAATGTTTTCCGCCGGCGAGATCACGCCAGACGATAAGGTCTTCCCGGCTATGCTTCAGGTGCGCTAGCCAACGGGCGGCCGTCAGCGGCGAGTCCCCCACTACAACAGCACGGATTTGATCCGGGCACTGGGCGGCAACGAGCAGCGCCACCATGCCGCCCAGCGAGTGCCCGAAGATGATGGCCGGTTCCGACACCCGCTGCTGCAGGAAGGCGATCATATCATCTGTATAATCCTGCAGGCGATACGCACCGGACACGCGTCCAGATCTGCCATGGCCGCGAAAATCCGGCGCATACAGATGCCAATCCTCTGCCAGGTCCGGCATGATCGACTCGAAGCTTTGCCAGCCGTTTGATCCACCGTGCAGCAGCACCAGCGGCGGACCGCAAGCCGGTCCTTCCACATAATGGATCGTTACTGTACCTGTGTCGAATGAGTACTGGGATATATCTATCGGCATTTTTCAGATTTTGAGTGGATCAACGGGGACGCCATCCGCGGATCGGTTCTGTCCCAGACCATACTTGACAATAACCGAGACGGATAAAACGCGCCACTCACATCTGCAGCCCGATTCTCTCGATGCGGAAATTCATTCGGGCGGCTGTTTAATTTTAGCGTGTCTGTAGATAACTACGGCGGAGTGACGCCAAATATGCCCGCACCGCTGGTGAAAACGATCTGCCCGGTCGCCGAATCGCAGTCCGCAGCCAGGCCGTCGAAGGCGAAATCGAAACCCAGCAGCGTCAGCGTACCGTCCGGCTCGAGGCGGCGCACGGCGTTGAAGCTGGAATAATTTACCGGCAGGGATTCTCTACCGAGGCTCTCGACGGTATAAATCCGCCCATCCGGGCAGCTTGTCAGAGTCGCCAGGGTGATGCCCGGGTCCGCCTGGGTCAGATCTGCGATTTCTTCCCAGGCTGCACTCGCGGCATTCCAGTGGAAGAGCCGGCGCGGATAGGAAGCAGCGGGATCGTCGCGGTGAAAGAAGGCAATGGCGTAAAATTCGCCTTCCGGGGTGATCGCCAGGGACACATTTTCACCGCCGGGAATCCCATCGATGACAACCGGATTTCCCTGCTCGTCCAACGACATGACGCGGCTGCAATCATCCCACCACGGCAGGTCGGTTTGGGGATGGACGGTGATCGAAAACGGGAAACACTCGGGGCGATAGTATTCTTCGAACGTCCCATTGGCCGGATCGAAACGAAGAATCTCGCCGCCGGCGCTCGTGTCCCCCAACACCAGATACCCATTCCCTTGAGAATCGAAAGCCATGGCGCGTTCCATGCCGTAGGGCACGGTCGTGACGGGCTTCAGGGTTTGCGGATCTGCAGCGCGGTAGATCGTCGTCTCGCCGTTGGGCTGGTTGTCCCCAAAGGCAACGTAGACGGCGTCGCCGGGATTCGCAGCCAAGGCCCAGGAGTTGCTGGTGACCTGGTAATACACCTCGACGGTCTGCGCTTCCAGATCGACGACGTACACGTCCGTGTTGGGATGATACATCAGCAGGCGTCCATCGGGCGCAAATACACCAGCCTCGGAAAGGTTTGCATTTTGCAGCCAGGGAATGGAAGAAACCGACCCATTCTGCAGATCGATGACGTCCACACCCGTCCAATTCGTCACGTAGAGCAAGCCGTCGGGTCCAAAGGCGAGCCACGGCTCCGGCCCGTAGCCCGAGGCGAGCTGCGTGAGTTCACCCGACTCGGAAACCTGCACGACGGCGCCACCCGTGAGAGCAGCAACCTCGCCCTTCGAACTGACGGCGAATTT
>DAOUEE010000225.1:0-3832 GCA_034430695.1 Anaerolineales bacterium
AAAAAGATACGACCACACGATGCGGGTCTCCCTGGCAGCAGAAAAACTCGTGGGCCGTAACGATTAATTTAACTTCTGGAAGTGAAATTGAAGTATTAACGCAAGACAGCATGTTGATCGTGCTGATACACGCCGCCATGGCCATCGTCTCGATAGGCATCATAAAAAACGTGCTGGCCTTCCACGGTTACGATGATAAACGTGCTTGGAATTCCCTCATAACCCAATCCCGAAGCATGTCCAGCATCGACCTGCCAAACACCATCCACCTGCGTCACGTTGAAATCATGGGTGTGGCCGCAACCGTAGAAGACGACATCATAGTCATCCAACAGGCGCCAGAAACGATCCCGTCGATCGGGGTATGCATCCAAGCTGTCACCAACATGCCGCGCGAGTCCCGTTTTAGATCCCGCTTGTGGAAAAGCCGGTTCATGACCGAACACGAAAATATGCTCCTGGTTTGTCGCTTCTAAATCGGCATTCAACCAATCATAGAGGTGATCGCTGATATCACCATCGGTCGATCGGACGCCAAAGCGATTGCAATATACGTTCAGCACGACGAAATGTGCATTTTCGTAATCGAAGGAGTACGTCGTTTGTGGGCAGGCAGACGGGCCGGGATTTACATTGCCGTAATCATACGCCATCAGCCAGGACAATGTCTCCCAGGCTATATCGTGATTCCCCACAACGGGATACCATACGTAATCGTCCCCGATGTAATTTTCGATCGTCCAGGCAGGATAAGAGGGATGATCCAGATCCCCTGGACTGATCATGAAACTCGTCGTGCCGATCTCGGCGACCTTTTCGGCCGCACCCCGGAAATAGGAAGGCGTGTCGTAAATCCCCGCTCCGGCAAACGAACGCATATCGGAAGCAATCGCGAAGCTGAACGTTGGTGGAGCTGTGGCAGCCTCGGGGACGCTCGCGCTCAACGGCAAGCCGCCCTTGGCCTGCACCATCATGTAGGCTGCCCAATCTCTTGAAAGAGTATCCATCGGACAAAATTGCAGCGGGCTTGCGTTGCATGCCGGCAGGATGCCGTCATTGTAGGCAGCCTCAACCCAATCCGCGTACCAGGCGCCCGAGTAGACATCGTCGAAGATCCCGGCTGCTTCTGGAGGTTCGTAATCCGAACCGTGCATCACGCGCAGGAAGAAAACGCTACCTTCGGCACGAGTATGCTGTTGAAGTGGACAGTAAATCAGTGGGTCGGTGCCGCAGCCGGCCGTAAAGCCGTCGGTCCACATACTCTCGATCCAGCCATACCCCCAGAAGGTTGAATATACATCAGCGAATGTAGGGGTCGCGGGCGGAGGATATGGTGGATCAGGGATGGCGCCGTATTGGCCGCGCAGCACGAAGACTGCACTCTCGGCGCGATTGAGAATCTTATCCGGACAATACAACAGCGGCTCGGACGAACATCCGGCGACGTACCCGGCGTTGTAAAGGGCGTTGATGTAATCGAAGGCCCAATGACCGTAGGGAACGTCTTCGAAGATCGCTGTGGGAGTGGCAGTATTCGTAGGCGTCGCTGTAGCCGTCGGAGTCGGAGTGGACGAATTCGTACTTGTGGGAGAACTCGTATATGTCACTGTAGTCGTGCTGGTAGCCGTACTGGTCGGGGTCTCCGTTGAAGTTGGTGTTGCCGTCGATGTGGATGTAGAGGTGGGAGTACGTGTGGACGTCGCTGTATTCGTGTCGGTTGCCGTCGGCGTCTCGGTCGCTTCCTCGAACAACGCCAGTGCGGAGTCCACCTGGATGCGGGGCATGTCGGTGACCACCCCGCCGCTGCGGTTGTCGTCGATCAGCACGCCGGTCGTTTGAAGTGCGTTCAAAATTTCATCCACAGAGGCGCCAGGCGCCTTGGAACGGATCAACGCCCAGGCGCCGGCGACGTGCGGCGCGGCCATCGAGGTGCCGCTCATTTCGGCATACGTGTTGTCCGGGATCGAAGAATATATCCACGAGCCGGGCGCCAACAGGGAGAGGAACGAAGACACGTTCGAGTACGTATACATCGTATCACTGTCCGTCGTTCCGCCTACGCTCACCGCCGATGATATGCACGCCGGTGCACCGATTGCCTCCCGGTAACTGCTGTTGCCCGAAGCGATGACGGTGGCGATGCCCACCGAGCGCAAGTTATCGATCGAGGCTTTGCGCGGATCCGAATCACAATTGCTCGTATATTCACCACCCCCCAGACTCATGTTGACGGCAGCGATGTCATAGCTCGATTGGATGGAATAGATCCAGTTTAGTGCCGCGATTTGATCCGATGTCCAGGTCAATACACACGGACTGGGCATTCCGAAAGTCGAACACGTTGGATTGCTGAATTCAGAAAAGATCTGCACGGCGATGATGTCCGCATCTTTAGCCACGCCCGAGAAGCTCGCACCGTCTCCTGCAGCGATACCGGCGACATGCGTGCCGTGTTCACATCCGTACGTGCCGATCGAACAATTGATGCCGGCCCCCGCGCCGATTTGTTCCTCGGACCCATCCGGGCACAGCGTCGTCGAAGGATCGGCACCACCTGCCGTCGTGGAGAAGCACGCCTCGGCCACAACCTTGTCGCTGAGAAAATCGTGCGAACCCTGCACGCCGGTATCCAGGATGACGATCGCCTGGCCTGATCCCGTATATCCCTCTCCCCACGCCGCGGTCGCACCGATCAAAGGCACACTGATCTGGAGCGTCGGAGGCTGCGGACGATCCTGCTGCATGCGAAACACATCCGGATTGCTGGCCAGGTCCGCCAGGCCGTTTGCGTCCACCTCGACGAGCATGTAGGGCACGAATTCGAAATCCTGGACGATTCTGGCACGGAATGCTTTGAGGCGGTCACTCACACGATTTTGGGCTTTGGATATCAAATAGCGCTGCACGTGTCGGCTCAAGCCGCTGAACAACTCCCCTTCCGGCTTGAAGTATACGTTCAACTCGAGGATCAAACGCACTCGGCCTTCTTGTTGAGTCTGATCGAAAAGGGCGTCGAAGACCGCAAGTTTCTCCTGCTGCACAGGTTGGGGAAGCGGCAGCGGACCGCGCATTCCCAAGAATGCCTGGACGCGAAACGAACTCAACCCACAAGTGAGTAGAGTGAAAACGGCTAACAGAAAAAGATGGCGTATGCGTGCCCGATTCATGAAATCATCCAAACGGTCCCGCTACGATACGAACAATAATGGAATAAAACAATGCAAATTCTATTCCATTCTACCGTGAGCTGACAAATCCGCCACCTAGCCGATTGGTGCTAGCAACGGGCTGAAATATCTCACATCAAAAATTGATCGAGTTATATGCAAAGTATCGATTGTTCTATACACACCCAAAATAAAAGGATTGGAAAATTCCTACGATGTGAAAAATTGGAATACAACAAAGGAACTTAAAGCATTCTAGTATGTTCGATTAGCCAGTTGACCCTAGTCGTCCATGAATTCTCGGATATAAATTCGTCGAGTTTATCCAAATCGATTTCGATATCACGAGCTCGCTGAATGGCGTCCAGAAATTCATCTTGCGTTGACGCACGAAACACATGCGGCATATCCCCAAGAGGTTCCAAATATGGCGCAACGACGGGCAATCCCATTGCCAAGTACTCAAAAACTTTTAAAGGACTGGTTGCTTGTGTCAGGGGATTGATTTTCCAAGGGATGATGGCCACATCAGAATGCGACAAATAGGGTGGCAGACTCTGCTGTTCCTTCAAACCGAGAAAGTACACGTTTTGTGATTGAATCTTCGCCCTACCGTCATAATCACCTATGACCGTTACTGCCGCAGTTGGGAACCTATCTGCAAC
>DAOUEE010000226.1:0-5202 GCA_034430695.1 Anaerolineales bacterium
CCGGAAGAATTGGATGAGTAAGAGAGAAGTAAAGACCATCGCTGACATCGCCCGGCTGGCCGGGGTGTCCAAATCAACGGTGTCGCGGGCGCTGAACGACAGCCCGCTCATCGGGGAAGAGACGAAAGAACGCATCCGGGCCATCGCCAAGCAGCATCAATTCCGCATCAACGTCCCGGCGCGCCGGCTCAGTCTGCAGCAGAGCAACACGATCGCTTTCGTCACTCACGCATATCATAAGGATTTCTCGGTGGCGGATCTGTTCGGGTTGGAGATCATGGGCGGGATCTCCATCGGGCTGTCCGAAAACGGCTACGACATGCTCGTAGTGCACGTCGATCCGCGCGAAACGGAGTGGGCACACATGTATCTGGATACCGGCCGTGTGGATGGTTTCATCCTGATGACCTCGACGAGGAAATCGGATCACATCCAGGCCCTCGTCGAGATGGACGCGCCCTTCATCATCTGGGGGCCGCCCAAGCCGGGCATGAAATACTGCAGCGTGTGCGGCGATAATCTTAGCGGCGGCAGGCTGGCCACCGAGCGCTTGATCCAATCCGGAAGGCAGCGCATCGCCTTCCTGGGAGGTCCGGCGGACGAATTGGAAGTCCAGTATCGTTTCGAGGGTTACCGGCAGGCGCTGCAGGAAGCGGGCAGGAGTCTCGATGCCGCGCTGATCGCCTACGGCGATTTCACGGATACGTCTGGCGCAGTCGCGATGGGCGCTTTACTGGAGCAGGCCCCGGACCTGGATGCGGTCTTCGTCAACAGCGACTTAATGGCGATCGAGGCGCTGAAGGAGCTGCGCAGGCAGGGGCGCCGCGTGCCCGAAGAAGTTGCCGTGGTCGGTTACGACGATCTGTCGATTGCGGCGCACAGCAATCCGCCGCTGACGACCATCCGCCAGAACGTCCCGCTGGCAGGCAAGCTGCTGGCGCAGAATCTGCTCCAGTACCTGCAGACGGGCGTGGTGACGAACACGACCATGCCGGTCGAATTGATCGTCCGCCAATCCGCATGATTTTTTTTAGGAATGAATGCAACCGGTTGCACTCACTAGTTATAAAGGAGATGGACAGGACCATGTTTCAGATGATTTTACATATCGTAAGGTTGGAAAGAGAGATGGAAGTCGAGCAGCAGAAACGCAGATCGTACGGCAATACCGTAGACGCTGCCGAATCGACGCGCAGGTCCAGGAGATTGCGTTCCAGTTGGTTCTTCGACCGGTTCCGACGAAAAAAGCAGCTCGACCTTCCTGGGGAGAAGGTGGGTTCGCCCCCGGACACGTGTCGAAATTCCCGACCTTCGCTCGATCCGGTAGTGAGCCGCTGTTCGACGATAAATCCGGGGGGTTCGAATTAGAGGAGCGTGGGTCGTTGGAAGAAGCACTCGAATTCGATGCATGAGATGTCACAGACGTAAGTACCATCAAGGCTGGAAGTAATCCGGAGTCCTTCGACGAACTCTTATTTCGTCGAAGGACTCAATATTATTGCGGCCAAGCATGTACCGGATTCGCACAGACCTGGAGTACAATCCGGGCCTATGGCGGGCTGTTCCCAGTAAACCACCAGGATATTCGGCAATTCAAAGCCGATGGCCGACCAGGGCTCAAAGGAGGTAATTTGCAGTGCATCGAAGGCGACATCAACCCCGTATGTACTTTCTGATTCTTCTAAGCGCGAGCTTGGTCTCGTGTGCCGGATTGGCGCCTTCACCGACAGCTCCGGAAAGCAGCACACAGATTCCGGATTTGGGCCAATCCACTGCGGGCAATACAGGTCCGGAATCCTACGAGCGATTTGAAATCAATGAGGATTTGTATGTAAGGCAGGTCCAGGATGGGGTGTTCGTCATCACCCATTCATTCCCCTGGCCTGGAAATTCGATGATCGTCGAGTTGAAGAGTTCGGACTTGGTTCTGGTGGACACACCTTACACCCCAGAAGCGACGCGAGAGGTATTGGAGTGGGTCGAAACGCAACTGGGCGAGCGAAAAATCACCGCCATCAACACGGGCTTCCACTACGACAACCTGGGAGGCAACAGCTATTTGATCGACGAGGGAATCCCGGTCTATGGATCGGAACTGACGGCGATACTGCTGGAGCAACGCGGAGAAGAGATGCGGGCAATGACCCTGGATTGGCTGCAAGCTCCCAGATATCGACGTTACTACGAGGCACACGCAGCTTTGGTATACGCCGCACCGACGCATCTTTTCGACCTGGAGGAAGGCCTGCAGTTGAACTTCGGGGACGAGGTGGTTCAAGTCTACTATCCGGGGCCGTCACACGCACCGGACAACGTGGTCGTATATTTCCCAAGTCGAAAACTGCTGTTTGGTACGTGTATGATCATCGGTGAGGACAAAGTGGGCAACACATCCGATGCGGATATGGCGGCATGGCCAGAGTCCATTCGCGATCTTGCCCGCTTCGACTTTGACCTGCTGGTTCCCGGCCATGGCGATCGACTTGATCCTGGATTGCTTGAACATACGTTAGACTTACTTTCAAGCTTAGAGAATTGAGATGTCAGCCAGCATGGAAAGCCATCTGTGTCATAACTCACAGCAGACACCCCTGAGTTACAACAGGAGTTTCCCGGGGTCGGAACAGCATTGGGGTTGGTGTCGTGTGCGTTCAATACCGTTAGCCAACGACGCATAGCAGCGTCTGAGAGGGTTGTCTCATGCAGTTAGAATCCGCAGCGCATTTCCTTTTTATCGGCGACTCGATTACCGACTGCGGCCGCGATCGCAGCCATCCCGGCTGGGAATCGGACCGGTACCTCGGTGACGGCTACGTTAACCTCGTGCATGAAGTCCTGGTCAGCGCTTACCCGGATGCCGGCATCCGCATTCTCAACCTGGGCGTCGGCGGTGACACCGTCCGGGAACTCGCGGCCCGCTGGGATTCGGACGTCCTGGGCCTGCGCCCTTCCTGGCTCAGCGTGATGATCGGCATCAACGACGTATGGCAGCACTTCGACTCGTTCAGAGCGAACCCGCCGGTCTCTCTGGAGGAATACCGCCGGACGCTCGAGCACTTGATCGGCCAGGTCCGGCAGGAACTTGACGGTCTTGTGATGATGACTCCCTACTATCTCGAGTCGGATCGAAGCGACCCCATGCGATCCCTCATGGACCGGTTCGGAGATGTCGTGCGGGAGCTTGCGCTTCTGTACGAGGCGGTCTTCGTCGACACGCAGGCGGCGTTCGACGAGATTCTGCAGGATCTCGACCCGTACGAACTTGCGGCCGATAATGTACACGTCAATGATACCGGTCACAGGGTCCTAGCCCGCGCGGTCCTCGAGGCTCTTGGAGTCGATTGGCCCGCTTCGGGCAGTCTTTCGCCTGGAACTGGCGAATAAGCCGTTGGAGCGTGTAGAAGATCGCAGGGCGATTGCCTCCGAGGTCCAACCGGACTTGCCGATGGCGGGTGTTTGAACGAAGATGAAGGTGTGCTGCTCTATGAAAGAACGCAGTCACCTGCGGACGAATAGCTCGCCTCTGAACTCAAAAGCGACAATCGGCGCATTGATTGCTTATATAATATGATCGATTCAGATCGCCGCGCCCCGATTTTTTTTACGAGAAAGCGGAGAGAAATCATGGGAACCAGAATCGACATGATAGGCATCTTTGCCCAGGACCTTCGAAACATGGTGAAATTCTATAAAGAAGCGTTGGGCTTCGATATCGATTGGAACGGCACTGGACCTTATGCGGAATTCGAGAACGAAGGCGTGCGGTTTTCTATGTACGAACGCTCGCAGCTTCCCGATCTTCTCGGAAGGGAGCCCGGGTTTCCGGTTGGATTGAACGGCACGTTCGAATTGGCGATCGATCTCCCGAGATTCGAGGATGTGGATCCCGAGTTTGCCAGGATCGTAGCTGCCGGTGGGCGGCCGATCTACGCGCCCAGGGATGAGCCGTGGGGGATGCGCTCCTCGATGATAGCCGATCCGGAGGGGAACTTGATTGAAATCGGATCCTGGAATCGGGGTTCGGGAGACTAAACGGTAGACCGCGACTTCGATCTGCGTGAGCAATCACAAGAACCATCGAGGAGTCAGAAGGCGCATCCGATGGGGCCGGCGAATTCATGGCGCCCTACCTCGCACGATGGGGCATCTACAAGCTGGGGATTGAGCACGGTGTTGTCGAACTCCTCTACGCCTCATCTGCCCGTATCTCGTATTTGCGCTTGAGTCCGTGCGGCGATGATTTCGTGTTCTCTCAACCCGTCGATGGAAACGCCGATGAGCAGGAGGAGCTCTTCACGATGAACCTCGACGGCGGCGGCTTGAGCAGGTTGACCGACAATTCGTACCGGGACCTCTACCCCGCCTGGTCTCCGGATGGCACCAAAATAGCGTTCCTGTCCTGGCGCACACAAAGCCTCGGGATCTTCGTCATAAATTCGAATGGCGAAGACACGACGCTGCTGGTCGATACGCCCCATCAAGAGGCCGACGTCGACTGGCGCGACGATCTTGTCATGTTCACACGGGCCAGCCGTATCTGGAGCATCCGTTCCGATGGGAGTTCGGTGAGCGCGCGCACCGATTCTCCGAGAGCCGGCGAGTGGGGCGCGGCGAACTTGCCGTTCGGGGACTACGATCCCCGGATCAGCCCGGACGGAACGAAGGTCGTCTACGAGCGGCTTGTTGGGGACGGCACTCCGTACGGCGAATACGATTTCTTCAGCCTGAATCTTGGCACGATGGAAGAGATCCGCCTGACGACGACGGGCTTTTCCCAGGGTCTCGCGAGCTGGTCCCAAACCGGAGAACAGCTCGTGTATATCGTCAGCGCCATGGGGGACACCGGCAAGTACGACATCTACATCGTGGATACGGACGGCAAGGATAGCCACAGCGTCACGCCCAGCTACTTTCCGACGCAGTTCCTGTGTCATTGGGCTGTCTTCGCCAATGACGACAACGACATCTACTTCGTTGGAAAATAGTGGGCATGAGATTGCGTCGACCGGCCGCCTGGATGCTCAAGCACTTGCTGGTCCCCTCGGACTCGGGGAGATACTTAGGGTTCGCACAACGTTCCTGGATTGGTGTATGATCGGAGGGCTGAACTCGAAGTCGTTAGTCGATTTTTATAGCGCACGCCTGGCTGGTGGTTGGATTCGGGCGAAATGAAGAGACTTATCCTTCACATGAGAGCCAATC
>DAOUEE010000227.1:0-8886 GCA_034430695.1 Anaerolineales bacterium
TTTGCAACTCGCATCGCGGCCGCGCTCGATGCGTTTGGCGAGGATAACCTCCTCCTCACGCGTGAGTAGGGGAACTCGCGCTGCCTGGCTGAGATACGTACCGATGCTGTCGCCGGCATCGGCCGCATCGATCGTGCGCTGGTTCTGGAACTCCTCATCCGCATCCTCATCCCGGGCAATCTTCGTCGCCGCTTCGACAGAGGATTCCTGCTCGACGTGGTTCCCAGCAATGTAGCCGTTATTCGAGTAGGGAATGCCCGCAGAAAGGAGCGCGTTGAACAGCTCGTCCAGCAGATCGACGTTCTCCTCCGCCTGGGGAATCACGGCCAGAATGTCGTCGAGATTGACGTAGCCTTTCTCCATCCCGAGATCGATGAGATGTTCGACTGATTCCGACTCTGCCGTCAGGGGATTACGCTCACGATTGCTGCTGCTCTTCGCGGTTTTAGAATCCAAGGTATCGATTTGAACTCCTCCTCTCCATTCGCGCCATTCACCTCCTAACAACCCATACCTGCGTCTCTCCTCATCGTTCAGCGAGACATAAACCCAACAACTCCCAGAACTTGACTAATACGCAAGGATAGGCTTCTGGCACGAAGGTGAATTGATCGCATCTATAGTATGCCACAACATGGTTAACGTTTCCTTAATCAATTACCGCCGACTTACATGCGCCAACCTTAAAAGAAAACGCCGCCACGGTGACGGCCGGCGCAATCTCCGGCGCACACCGTGGACCAACGTCGCCCTGTCGTTCGTGCCTGGACTTCATTCCGGCCCGTCGATTCACTCGATGAGCACGAGTAAACAACTCTCCCCCTATGTCATCGTCTGGAATCGGAGCCGTACTACGCTTCGATACCGGCTGAATTTTTCCCTGGAATAGAAAGGCCGGACACGCAGTGTATTACGTTATTCGTCTACCCGTACGATGCTTGTGTCAACGTATCAAGCCGCGTAACAGAATCGCCAAACCCGCAACGATGACCGCCAGCGGCAAGATCACCTGCCAGGTGCCCAAAGCCAGGCCGAACAGAATGGCGGCCCAGATGATGCTCCCCACAATGGGTCTGCGATACATCGGCACGACGAGACGAATGACGATCTCGATCAGGACGAGCAATCCCGCGCCGAGGAAGAAAACCCGCCAGCCCTCGGTATCGATGAAGGGGATTTCGAAAGGTAATTCGCTCGTCGGCAGATTGAGACGGGCGATGAAGTCGGTCAGGACGGGCAAATTACCGGTGTTGTTCAACAGCAGCACCACACCGGCCCAGATTAAAAACGCGGCAAACGACAACGAACTCACGGCGTCCTGACGGTCTTTCTCGTCCACACCTTTTTCTTCCCGTTTCTGGACTTCTTTTTCATCAAAGCTTTGATCGGCCATCGTTTCCTCCTCCAACACATTGAGATCTCAAAATCGAAAAGTGCTTCACGCTTGCCGTTCCCAATATCAATCTACTTTTTATTACCTTTTTTTCGTTCCAGGTTTCTATTCGGCATCGCACGATGCGTTTCCATGGACTCTCGGCTATGCAGTTAGCTGTTCTCCACGATCGAGTTCAACCGCGAAACAGTGTAACACCGCCGATGAAATTAACCATTTCGATGTTCAGCTTTTTCTTGGCGCCATCGTAATCGTCACTCTTCCAATCGATCGGGGTGAGAAGCCCGCCCATTTTTTTCCCAAATATCTTCGAATCCGTAATGAGCGCGATGCTATCGACGGAAACAGCGACGTCTTCAGGGAGGCGAATCTTGAGATCGGCGATGAAACCATACAGTTTCACCACGGTTTCCCCGGCGGGCACGTTTGCTTCCCGCAGATCCATTTTTACGTCCCCGATGAAAGACCAGTACTCCGCGTCATGCGCATCCCATTCCCCCATCTCGCGGGTATCGCCAAACAAACGGATGTTGACGTCGGTCTCCGAACTGACCATACGCGGGCGTACAATGATCAACACACCGACGAGGATAAACACCAATGGCCAGAAGAGAGATCCAAAGTCGATATTGACAAAAATGTTATCCAATAAAATAAGCAGACCCAAAAAGATCAGCACACCCCCCATCCAGAGTTGCCCCTTGTCACGCATAATCATCCTCCTATCGCGTTCACCCATCGCAGGTTCATTAAGATCGATCCCCAGGCACGTGGAAAATCATGTGCTCGCTTCGCCGAGCCACGCTGCGCTTTTCCAATTATATTGTGAAAACACGACATTTCATCCTCCCTACGCGTGCGCGCGAACGTCCGACATCACCAGCGCTCGATCATCGTTGCTCCGAGGTTTCGGGTGGTAAACGCAAACGCGTTCCGGATCGACCGTTCTTCATAAGGCTATACGCTTCAGCCTGCTTCAAAGTTGCATCCACATGATGGGTATCGAAGTATTGACAATACAAACATTTGTTCTATGATGAACGAGGAAGCATCCCGTTGAGTAAACGGAGGATTTAAAGGAGCAGGACGTGCCCGAACTGCCGGAGATTAGCGCACGATCGAAAGAAATGAAAGACACGTTGGTCGATAAGACCATCCAACATATCGAAATCCTTCAACCCAAATCGCTGAACGTTCCCGAGAAAGAATTTATCCGGGCGTTGACGGGAGCCACGATATGCAACGTCAGCAGCCGGGGGAAGTGGATTTTCGTCGAAACCGACCAGGGATGGCTGCTGCTCAACCTGGGTATGGGAGGTGAAATTTTGCTCACGCCGTGCGACGAGCAGCCTGAGAAGCGCCGCTTGAGTTTTCGTTTCGACGACGGAACGTGCCTGTCGATCAATTTCTGGTGGTTTGGCTATGTCCACTATATGCCGAGCGGCAGTCTCCAGGAACACAAGATGACCGCGAAACTTGGCCCCCAAGCCATCGACCTCACAGCGCAGGATTTAAAACAAATCATCGCCAACCGCAAAGCACGGGTGAAATCATTCCTTCTCGACCAGAGTTCGATCGCGGGAATCGGCAATGCGTACGTACACGACATCCTCTTCCTCGCCAAGCTTCATCCACTGCGCACCTTGAATACCTTGTCCCAGGATGAGATTGAACGCCTGGCGGGAGCCATCCACGCCGGTCTCCAACCCAGCATCGACAAGGGGGGTGCATTCTATGAAGTCAATCTACAGGGAGAAAAAGGGGGCTTCACGATGGAGGACATTCTCATCGGGTATAAGGAAGGGCAGCCTTGTCCCGCATGCAAGACCGAGATCGTAAAGATCAAGACGGGAAGCACGAGCAGTTTCATCTGCCCCAATTGCCAACCCATCGATGAATGACCGCGTATGTGCGCTGCGTCTCCGCTTCAAGACAAGCACGCCCGCGAACGGTAAACCTCGGGGTTACGCCTTACCGCGAACGCGTATCGCCGCTCCTCCCTGAGCGGGGCACTTGTATTCGCAAATCCCGCAGCCGATGCAAAGGTGGTCGAGAACGGACGGACGCTGCACGGTCACACTTTCACCATAGTCGTCGAAGACCGTCGCTTCCTCCAGTTTGATGGCTTTCTCCGGAACGGGACACATTTCTTCACACACGATGCAAGGCACCCCTTTCGACCAGGGCAGACATAAATCCTTGTCGATGTTGGCAGTCCCGATCACCGCACGGCGTTTGTCGTCCAGTCCGAGGGCCGGAATGGCGCCCGAGGGGCACGACTGGCCGCAAGCGTTGCAGCCGTAATTACAATAGCCCAGGCGCGGCACCAGACGCGGCGTCCAAAAACCTTCCGCACCCGCTTCCGCAAGCACGGGCTGCAAACCGGAAGTGGGACAAACGCGAATGCATTCGCTGCAGCGCAAGCAATGCGCCAGAAACACGTCCTCCGCCCCGACACCCGGCGGACGCAGTAAAAATGTATGGCGGTTCTTGCTTCGGATTCCGCTTTCCAGCACCGCTACACCTATCACCCCGGTCGCCATCGCCATCAGTACGTCCCGGCGCGCCGGATCGTAGGGACGCAGTGCGTCGACGCTGATGGTCGGCTGGAGACGAATATCGTCCGCGGGACAGGTGACAAAACAATCCAGGCAGAGCGTACAATCCGCAGGGGCAATCTCATACTTCGGCTCGTCACGGATGGCATCCAACTGGCAGACACGCGAACACCGTGCGCAGGCTTTGCACGACTCGCCGATAAACGGACGGAAGATCGATATTTTGGAAAGAAAGCCCAACAATGCGCCCAGAGGACAGAGGTAGCGGCACCAGAAACGTTCCGCAAATACATTCAAAGCGAGAATAGTGAAGAAAGTAAAGGCGATGAGCAAGCTCGATGAGAAAACCTGGGGTTCGATGGGTATTATTCGACCTCGCAGCAGCCGCTCGAGTTCATTCACCGCCGGCCGCAGTGCAGGCAGCTTATAAAGGGTCTGTTCGATGGCGGTGACGCCCTTGTCGAAAGCGGGCAGGATAACCGTGGACATGGAACGCGTGAGCAGCGTCAGGGGATCCAGAACGAACAAAGACAGATTGCCCAGGATCGCCGCTGCCAGCATCACCAGGAGCAAGATTCTTCCCACCCTGCGCCAATCCGCGGATGGCTGCCGCCTGCGCTTCTTCGGCGATCGAATGCGAAACCACTCCAGAATCGTGCCGAGAGGACAGAACCAACCACACCAGATCCTCACGAACAGCAACGTCAACCCGATGGTGACCAGTGCCAACGCGAGCTTTGGAATCCAGGATCGGGAAGCGATCATCGCACCCACGGCGAGCAATGGATCGAGTCGAAAATACAAATCGGCCAGAGGGAACGCCGTCCGCTCTGGCGATATCGCAAAGAACAAATACAGATATAGACTCAAACTCAACACCTGGGTCAACTGGCGCAGGCGGCGCCAAATTTGATTCCGTTTTCGTCCACCTTTTCGATGTAATTCCAATAGGACACACCCTCTTCGTATGGAGATCATTTTTCACTTATTTTATTTCCCATATTTTAGTGAGGCAACCTCAGAAGATTTGCAATGTCACGAGTAATACAAGAGATGCTGGAAAGCTTACATACACAGAGATATATAAAATAAGTAACTAGGATTCACCCACTACGAACTTGGTGATCGCATTAATCCCACTCTATACCCGCCTGCGGCACAGGTTAAGTAGTATGTTGAAATCAGGGATCTTTCATGGTACGCTTCACTTTGATTATCCTGCTTTACCGCAATCATTTCTTAACGCTATGGTTTACAACCAAATTTAGGAAAATTATGAGTGAAATTCAATTGGCTTTATCAGAATCAAAGAAGTGTTCCTTAATTATCACATTCAATATAAAACCACAAAACAGGTTTATCAGCGAAGGATGAGGCTCCAATCGCAAGACAAGGACCTACATCCACTTATTGTACAGGCAAGTATATCTGCAACCCCCCGATAACCGCTCAAGCAAAACTCGCAAGACAGATAACTTTTGAGGGATTAATGAATATCACAATATTGAATTCGTTTTCTCGACTGGGCAAATTCATCAATCACAGATCAAAATATCTTTACACCGCCTGCCTCCTATCACTCAGTGCAGTCAGTATATTGTTACTCGTTGAGATTACTCGCAGACACGGTATTGGATTCCAGAACGACTCAGTTACCTATATCGCCGGAGCTAGGAATTGGCTGCAGGGTTACGGTATCAGCTGGATCTCAGGCGGAGGAGAAGTTGTACCAATCACTCATTACCCGCCATTGTATTCCTTACTCTTGGCTGGTCTTCGTGTAATTTCGATCCCTTTACGTGAAGGTGCAAGGATTATTGGCATTGCTTCCCTTGGTATCAATATATTTCTTGTCGGTGTCTACGCCAACCAAGTGACATCTTCGAAAATCATCTCCTTGTCTGGCGTATTAATGTTCCTGCTCGCACCAGGTATACTAACTGTCCATACATGGGGCTTAACAGATAGTCTTTACCTTATGTTTTGCATTATTGCCATATATATGATGGCTAAATACCTCTTGGAAAGAAAGATTGTATTTTTAATTACCAGTGGAGTCGCAGTTGGCCTAGGGTACTTATTAAGATACGTAGGAATTAGTCTTTTCATTACTCTTGCTCTTTGTTTAATCCTTGATGCATTCTTTCGAAAAACAAAACTACAGAAAAACTTTATACTCTTCTCTGTGATTTCATTAGCTCCTATAACACTATGGTATCTTCGGAATCAATTATTAACAGGTTCAATTTCAACCTATCGATTCATAATCTACTCAGGCAACCAAAGAGATATGGTTAATGGTCTCTCAATAATGATGGATTGGTACTTACCAGGTCGGATTGTTAACTTTCTTGATACATATACGATAGTAATGGTACTGCTGATTTCTATATTGCTCATTTTCCTTGCAATTTTCGGAATTATCATGATCCGACAACACAAAACTCCGGGCAACGGTGAAGCACTAAATCACCCATATTGGACATTACCCACCTTGTTCTTCTGTATTTATATTGCTATCTTATTTGGATCTGCAGCGTTCACGTATGTGCCACCAGTTATCGATGAGAGAACTCTCGCGCCGGGATATCTAGCCAGTTTATTTGTACTTCTTGGATTTGCATCGTATGTTTGGGGAACAAGAAACCGAATCGCTCGAGTAGGTATGATACTTGTGATCGGTCTCTTGCTTTTTAATAAGTATTCTTGGACAACTGGACTGGCGACACAAACTCGTTTCAACGGTTTAGGTTATGCCAGTCTAGCATGGAAGGATTCAGAGACTATACAAGCCGTGAGAGAATTGAATACCTCAATCATCTATACCGATAATGATAAGGCTATGTACATGCTCACGGGCAAGAATTCGTATATTATTCCTGCTTTCTTCCATGCTCATACAGCAGACCTATTCCCAAACTACGAATCTCCGGATATTTTTTGGGAACGCATGCAAGAAGAAAACGCAATCCTTGCCCTAGTTGGGGAAATAGCTGGTGCCCCAGGTGGAAAGACAAACGAGATCATATCAGAAGAATTAACTCTGTTGGCAAAGTATCATGACGGTGCAATCTACATTTACACAGGCAACCCTCCCGGCAACCCTTGAAATCAAAAATTCAAACTAAAGACAGAATTCGTGGGATGGTATCCATCCCACGAAGCTTTTTCTTGATTGGGTATATTAGTTGTATGACATTTGGGCCATATCTATTGGATTTGGACCTTTTCCATGGTATTCTATAATCAACACACATCTTGAAACATGCCAAGGATTTTCAGGCGAACATTGTGCAATCGGAATATTATTATGCATAAAGCAAGGGGGGCTTGTTTGCCGTTTGACGCGCATGACCAGGAGGAGGGCAAATGAGTCAAGAAGAACGAAAGTGGCATCCCATACTCGATCCCGATAACGACGCGCGCGCAGAACGATTTACAACGACAGATTGGTTCTTAAAACTCAAGGAAACGGAAAAATACCTCGATCGCACGACCGTCCAATTCCTGAACGCCCAACGCCAGATTCAAGAGATGAATGACGTCATGGGTTGGCTCTTGAAGATCAGCGAAAAGGTGTATTTAAAAAAGTACCGCTCGGCGCGCAAATGGCTCGATAAAGCGTTGATTCGCTATCCCTGGCTCTTCATGTACTTTAACGAAAGCCGCATCGACACGGCGAATTTGGTCGCCGGAGAAGAAGATACTCTAGAAGCGGAATAGATCAAGGCTTCTTTTAAGGTTTGTAGATCAAGGCGAAACCCCCAACACCGCCGAAAACGATGGGCAGCTAACGTATGTGTGCCGCGCACTCCCACAGGCAAGTTTCGTCCATCTCCCGCATGAATTCAGAACGCCCCGGATAATCATCATTTCGATTGTTATGGAATAAGTTGCTGTTCTTTTCTTTTACCATTAACGGCGATGAAATATCGACAGACCGATATAATGGACTCGGTATCTCGCACCGGGCGATTTTTTGGTAATGGAGGCAGCTGATGGAAAACCTGCGGCGGTATGGAAAGGCACCCTTCCGCGTGGCCGTCGTGCATGGCGGACCGGGCGCGCCGGGCGAAATGGCGCCGGTTGCCCGTGAGCTCGAATCGGATTGGGGCGTACTGGAACCACTGCAGCGCGCGAATACGATTGTCGGCCAGGTCGAGGAGTTGCACACCGTTCTGGCGGAGTACGCCGACCCGCCGATCGTGTTGATCGGATTTTCCTGGGGCGCCTGGTTGAGCACTTTGTTCGCAGAACGATTCCCGCGCATGGTCAGCAAATTGATCCTCATCGGCAGCGGAAGTTTTAAAGAGGAATACATCGCCGATATGCAAGCCATGCGGCTTGGACGTCTTTCCCCGGCCGAACGGAGGGAACTGACCCAGCTTCTGGAGACCATGACCATCCAGGAGGAAGCGGTTAAGTCTGTGTTTCGACGCGCCGGAGAGTTGTTTTCAAAAGCAGATGCCTTCGATCCGCTGCCAATAGAGCGCGATATCGTCGATTTCCAGGTCGATGTCTATCGAGGCGTCTGGCCGGAAGCCGCCGAACTGCGCCGCAATGGGGAACTCCTGGCTTCTGCCGCACGCATCCGGTGCCCGGTGGTCGCCGTCCATGGCGATCACGATCCCCACCCCGCCGAGGGAGTCCGTGCGCCACTCGAAACGTTGCTTCCCGAGTTTCGTTTCTTTCTTCTCGAACGTTGCGGCCACAAACCCTGGATCGAACGACATGCCAGGGAACATTTCTATGAAATACTTCACGCTGAAATACTGGCGATTCTCGAAACGTGAAGAAAACGGCCATGACGACCAAGTAAGCTCGCCGCCATTTGGCGGTCAACCTCGTCTGTAACCGAAAATGGATACAGGTACTTCAACATCTCCATCGGAATTGCGACACCATCCATCCGTAGTGACGATTCGATTGCCCCAG